>JALENK010000076.1 GCA_022767515.1 Clostridium sp. | reverse complement strand
CTTGAGAATAATATCTATATCCAGTATCTTCAACTCTAACTGGTTTCAACTTTCCATTTTTATCCCAATTTCTTAGAGTTTTTGTAGTTTTCCCAATAGCTTTAGCAAACTGCCCTATTGAATAATATTTCAATAAAATCGTCTCCTAAAACTATTATAATAAAAATTAGAATATAATTCTATGTTTTTATAAAGTTTTCTAATATTTTATCAACTACTAATCACCCCTATAATAATCATTGTACCATATCTTCATGTTGTTTTATTAACATCTCTAATTTATTTAATGCCTCAGATATACCTCCTACTTCATTTATTAAACCACATTTTACTGCTTCCTCACCAACTAACATTGTACCTATGTCATTTAAAAGATTTCCTGTATTTGTCATATATCTATTTAAAGCTTCATAAGAAATATTAGAAGTTCTTACTACAAAATTATTTATTCTTTCTTGCATTTTTTCAAAATAATTAAATGTCTGTGGTACTCCTATAATAAATCCATTCATCCTTATTGGATGTATTATCATTGTTGCTGACCTTGTTATAAAAGAATAATCAGCAGCTGTAGCAAGTGGAACACCAATAGAATGTCCTCCACCAATAACTATTGATACCGTTGGTTTAGATAGGGTATTTATCATTTCTGCTATTGCAAGCCCTGCTTCAACATCTCCACCAACAGTATTTAATACTATAACTATTCCTTTGACTTTCTTACTTTGCTCCATAGCAAACAATTGAGGAATCAAATGTTCATACTTGGTAGTTTTAACCTGTACATCTTCTGATTTATGACCTTCTATTTCACCTATAATTGGTAAAATTTGAATTCTATCTTCTGACATAACAATTTCATTTTTTCCAAGTTCTTTTATATTTTCTGATTTATCATTACTCATATTAACTCCTCCTACACATACTATTTATATTATGTGTAAAAAAAGCTTTTTATATTCATAGTATTATAAACTAAATTCTTTATGTAACAAATTTAATGCTCTTTCTAAATTATAAGTTTTAACCAAACACCAAATAGTCATATAAGAATCTGCCGTTTGAAGTATATCAATGTTCTCTTTATTAAGACTTGTTATTATTCGAGCCATAATTCCTGGCACACCCTTCATGCCTATGCCAATAACTGAAATTTTACTACACTCTTTACAAATCTCATAATCTATATCATACTTTGATAGTATATTTAATAATCTATCACCTAAATCAGAATCTATTGTAAACATTATCCTATCAATAGATACATTAATTAAATCTAAACTTACTCCTCTAGATGCAATTTCCAATAATAATTTGTCATATTCAAAATTTTTATTATTCATATATATAATAACCTGTATTCTATTTCCTATACTAGTAATGCTGGTAACTGGTTTTAGCTCACTAGTAATATTGCTACTTATCAATGTTCCTTCATCTGAAGAAAATGTATTTCTAATATAAACCAAAAGACTATTTTTCTTTGCAATTTCTATTGCTCTTGCATTTATAACTTTAGCACCTTGGTCTGCTAATTGAAATAACTCATCATAGTCTATTTGTTCTATCTTATGTGCATCTTTAACAAGCTTAGGGTCTGCAGTCATAACTCCATTTACATCAGTAAATATTTCCACATATTTTGCTTTTAGGCTAACTCCAAGTGCAATTGCTGTGGTATCACTTCCACCTCTTCCAAGTGTTGTGTAATACCCTTCCTCTGTAATTCCTTGAAATCCTGTAACAACAGGTACATAACCTTGCTCTATTAGATTTAAAATATTTGTACAATCAATATTTTTTATAACAGCATCCTTAAAATTATCATCTGTTACTATTCCTGCTTGAAATGCCGTAAGAGGCAATGATTTTATATTGTTATTAATTAAATCCAGTGAAAAAACTGCTGAACTTATTATTTCTCCAGAGCACATTAATAAATCCTCAATCTGCCTATTTTTTATTTTTTTATTAGAAATCAAATTTAATAAAGCATCTGTTGAATATGCATCATCTCGTCTTCCCATAGCAGATACTACAACTACAGGATTATATCCTCTCTTTAATGCACCTAAGACCTTATTTATAGCTTTAGTGCGTATCTCATCAGAATTTAATGATGTACCACCAAATTTTTGTACAATAATCTTCAATATTGAGTCCTCCAATTACAATTTTGATTTACTTATCTCTTCTTCACTAGCATCTAATATAATAGTTCTTACTCCTATTTTCTTGACGCAACTCCAAGGTATTTCTAAAAATTCATTAGTACTTTTAAATATTCCAAATTTATTTTTTGAAAAATTAATAACTATAAATTTAATATTTCCCTCATCATCAACAACTAAATCGTTATTCTGTAAATAATTATATTTTTCCCCGTCACTTATATTAATAATTTCATAATTCGAAATTTCGCTTAGTAACTTTACATTTTCCTGACCCATATATCTATTATTCCACACAAATTAAATATTATTATATAAAATATTATGCTTTAAGTAAGTATTTTATTATTGAAATAATACATCATTAAACTTCAAATAATCAATATCCTTTCCTAAATATGCTGCATTAATAATTCCAGGCTTAAAGCACATATCTAATACATCTGCAACATCATTCATATTAATATTATTTATTTCTCTTATAACATCTTCTTCTGTCTTAACTTTATTTTCAAAAAGAACTGACTTTGCATTGCTAAACATCCTAGAACTACTATTTTCTCTTCCTAAAATATATCCTGCTTTAATTTTTTCTTTATTCATTGTGAGTTCTTGATTGGTAATACCTTTTAATGAAAAATCTTTTAATATTTCCTTAACCGCTTCTATTGCTAAAAGTCCACTTTCCCTATTTACTGCCATAGAAATAGTATTTAGTCCTACATTTCTAAACGCCATTGGATAGCAAAATGCTGAATAACACAAACCCATCTCTTCTCTTAGCTTTTGAAATAATATAGAAGATGCTCCTCCACCTAATATATTACTTAATAAAATTAATGTATACTCTTTTTCATGATTACTACAAAGTGAATTTAATCCCAAACTTATATGAAGTTGTTCAATTTGTTTATCTATATATTCACCCTTGCTAGTATTTAGTATATGGTCATAACTTGGCTTATATACAGTTTCACTAGTCCAAGATGAAAAATATTTTTCAATTAAATACTCTAACTCCTTTTCATCATATTTACCACAAATAGATAGCACTGAATTATAAGGAGTATATTTTTCCTTCACATATTTTTTTAAAAGCTCAGATGTAAAAGAATTTACCTTTTCTGAAGTACCTGCAATAGGATAAGCTAAAGCAGAACCATCAAAAGCAACCTTTGAATGTAAATCATATAATACATCCTCTGGAGAGTCTTCATTCATCTTTATTTCTTCAATAACCACTTGTTTTTCTTTGTTAATCTCCTCCTCTTCAAAGGTAGAATTTAATATTATATCAGACAAAATATCTAATGATAAATCTAAATGTGTATAAAGATTTTTAACATAAAAACAAGTTGTTTCTTTTCCGGTATATGCATTAATTTGACCGCCTACATTTTCTATTGCTTCAAATATTTCTTTTTTACTTCTTTTCTTAGTACCCTTAAAAAGTGAATGCTCTAAAAAATGCGATATTCCATTTAATTCCAGCCTTTCGTTTCTTGACCCATTTTGAATCATAACTCCAACAGTTATTGAATTAACATAGGAATTATTTTCAGCTACAATTCTAAGCCCATTTTTTAATGTATATATTTTATGCATAATTCATCTCCTTTAAAGTTACAAATGTATTTAATTAAAAAATACGAATTTCTATTTAGCAATGGAAATTCGTATTTCAAAATAAATAACTTTATCTTTATTCTTCAGTTTCTGCTGGTAAAGCATCTTTTCTTGATAAATTAATTCTGCCTTGGTTGTCTATTTCAGTAACCTTAACTAAGATTTCATCCCCTACTGAAACAACATCTTCTACCTTTTCAACCCTTTCTTTATCAAGTTTAGATATATGAACTAAACCTTCTTTACCTGGTAACACTTCAACAAAGGCTCCAAAATTGGCTATTTTAGTAACTTTTCCTAAGTATACCTCTCCAACTTCAACTTCCTTTGTTAGTCCTTCAATTATTTTAATTGCTTCATTAACACCTTCATGTTCTGTTGAAGAAACAAATACTGTACCATCTTCTTTAATATCTATCTTAACACCAGTATCTGCTATTATCTTATTAATAACCTTACCACCAGTACCTATTACATCTCTAATCTTTTCTGGATTGATATGTATAATTGATGTTTTAGGAGCATATAATGAAACTTCTTTTCTTGGTGCTGATATACAAGCATTTATCTTATCTAATATAGTAAGTCTTGCCTTTCTTGCATCTCTGATTGCATTTTCAATAATTGAAAAACTCATTCCCTTTATCTTAGTGTCTACTTGAATAGATGTAATACCTTCAGTAGTACCTGCAACCTTAAAGTCCATATCACCAAAGAAATCTTCTATACCTTGAATATCAGTAATTACAGCCTCTTGTGTTAAATCCTTAGATGTAATTAACCCCATTGCTATACCTGCCGCTGGTCTCTTTATAGGTACTCCCGCATCAAGTAATGCAAGTGTTGAACCACAGACAGATGCCTGAGATGTTGAACCATTTGAACTTAATACTTCAGATACTAATCTTATAGTATATGGAAATTCATCTTCTGATGGAATTAATGGTTCAAGTGCTCTTTCAGCTAAAGCTCCATGTCCGATTTCTCTTCTTCCTGGACCTCTTAATGGTTTAACTTCTCCTACACTATAGCCTGGGAAATTATAATGATGAATATATCTCTTTGATTCATTTTCATCTATACCATCTAACATTTGTATCTCACTTATTGAACCAAGAGTTGCTACTGTCATAACTTGAGTTAAGCCTCTTGTAAATAATCCAGTCCCATGAGTTCTTGGAAGTATTCCAACTTCACAACTTAAAGGTCTTATTTCATCAAATGCACGATTGTCAGGTCTTCTATGCTCATTAAGTAGCATATTTCTAACTACTTCCTTTTGCATATTGTAAACAACTTCCTTAACGTCGCCTTCTTTTCCTTCAAATTGCTCTCCAAAATGTTCAGCAATCTTTTCATTTACAGCATCGATTGCTGCATTTCTTTCATCTTTATCAGTAATATACATAGCTTCCTTAATCATATCTGTTGCAAACTCTCTAATTGCAGCATCTACTTCTTCATCCACCACATATAATTCAGGCTCTTCTTTTTTCTTACCCATCTTAGCCATTGCTTCTTCTTGGAATTTTATGATTGGTTGACATTGTTCAAATCCAAACTTAATAGCTTCAATCATAGTATCTTCAGGAATTTCATCTCCACCTGCTTCAATCATCATTACTCTTTCGCTTGTTGCACAAACTGTTAAGTGTAATGTTGTCCTTTCTCTTTCCTCAGCATTTGGATTAACAACAAATTTACCATCAACTATTCCTATTTGAACTGCTGCTACTGGTATTGTATATGGAATGCTTGATAAACATAATGCCATAGAAGCAGCATTAATTGCTAATATTTCTGGCAAATTATCTCTTTCTACTGATACTACTGTACAAACAACTTGAACATCATTTCTATATCCCTTTGGAAATAATGGTCTTATCGTTCTATCAACAGCTCTTCCATTTAATATAGCCTTATCTGCTGGTCTTCCTTCTCTTTTTACATATCCACCTGGTATTTTTCCTACTGAATATAAACGTTCCTCGTATTCAACACTCAATGGGAAGAAATCAATTCCCTCTCTTGGAGAATCTGATGCATTAACATTAGTTAATATTACTGTATCCCCATAACTCATAAAAATTGCTGCATTAGATAACATACCTATCTTGCCAAATTCAACTTTCATTTCTCTATTAGCAATAGTTGTACTTAATACATTGCTCATTCTATGACCTCCTTCCAAAATTAAAACATTTTCAATATATTCAAAATAATAGAGCGGAAAACACCCGCTCTAATACACATACTATCTTCTTAAACCTAATTTTTTAACAATATCTCTGTATCTTTCGATATCTTGTTCTTTAACGTAGTTTAATAGACCTCTTCTACGACCAACCATCATTAATAAACCTCTTCTTGAGTGGTGGTCTTTCTTGTGAACTTTTAAGTGTTCAGTTAATTCAGTAATTCTTTCTGAAAGTAATGCAATTTGAACTTCAGGAGAACCTGTATCTGTTGCACTCTTTCCATATTTACTGATAATTTCTAATTTTTTTGCCTTATCCATTTATTTGCACCTCCAAATATTATCCCCTTAATTCCAAGTAAAAAGTTCGGCGCTCTTCAAACTTAGAACTAGGTTCTTTGCTATTATATCAAAATTAGATATGATTGTAAATACTATTTTCTTTCCTTGCAAAATTCTTATCCTTTTCAAGCTGTTCTTTCAATTCCTTCATAGAAGAAAATTTTATCATTCCACGTATTCTTTTTTCAAAGAATACTTCAATATTAATTCCATAAATATCACTTTCGAAATCTAATATGTATGTTTCAACTGTTATCTTATCAGCAGAAAAAGTTGGATTATTTCCTATTGATGTAATTCCCTTATATATATTATTATTAACCATAACTATGGTATAATATACCCCTTCCTTAGGAAGTAATATATTTTTTTCAAATTCCAAATTTGCTGTTGGAAATCCCATAGTTCTTCCAAGTTGCTTTCCACAAACAACCTTGCCTTTGAGAGAATATGCCCTATTAAGCATTTTTTTTGCTTTTTCCACTTTTCCATTAGATATAGCCTCTCTGATTTTAGTACTACTTACAACAGTTTCTCCACATTTATAAGGAGGTAATACATATAACTTAAAATTATATTTTTTTGCTAAATTATTTAACAGCTCTACATCTCCCATATTCTTATATCCAAAACGATAATTAAATCCAACAACTATCCCCTTGATTTTGAATTTATCACAGATATATTTTATAAACTCTTCAGGACTTAACTTCATAAAATCCTTATCAAACTTTTCAAAATACACTATGTCTAATCCATAATCTTGAAACAGCATAAGTTTACTTTTATTATCTGTAAGCATCTTAGGACTATTATTTTTATTTAATACACTTCTTGGATGATTTTCAAATGTATATATAACACTACTATTCCCGTCTCTTTTAGCTAAATCAACCACTTTATTTATAAGTGTAAGATGACCCTTATGTATTCCATCAAAACTCCCAAGTGCTACATAACTTGATATTGACTTATCTAATATGCTATCTTTATTTAAAACAATCATTATCAATTGCTCCTAATCATATTAACAATTTCTCAATTTTAAAACCATTCTTGTCCTTACTTCCGAGTCCAATAAACTTATTTTCTTCATCATAAACCCTATATAATTTTCCATCCTCAATAGAATCAGAAGAAAATCTTTTATCTGCAACTCTTACTCCATTTATAAGTAATTTACTATATCCTTTATTTATTTTAATATAAGGATAAGAGCTTAAAGCTTTTTCAATGCTTATTATATATGAACCTATATTTTCTTCATTTATATCATCTATATTTATACTGTCTTTTTCTTCAAAATAAGATGTTTTTATCCTTTTTAATTCTGTCATTGTAGCGCCAACACATAATTTTTCACCAATATCATAACATAAACTTCTAATATAAGTTCCCTTTGAACAAGAGACAACCATAGAAATATCAGGATTATTAATTTTAATATCTTTTATTTCTATAATATTAATTCTTCTTGCTTCTCTTTCAATTTCAATTCCTTTTCTTGCAAGCTCATATAATCTAACCCCATCTTTCTTTAATGCAGAATACATTGGAGGTATTTGATCATACTCACCTACAAAAGAAAGAATTGCCTTTTTTATATCATCATCTGATATTTTATCCGTCTGTTTTTCTAAAATAATTTCGCCTTCCATGTCGTAAGTAGTTGTCTTTATACCTAACTTAAACTCAACATAATAACTTTTATCTTCTTTCATAATATAGTCAATTATTTTTGTTGCTTTGCCTATACATATTGGAAGTACTCCCGTAGCTTCTGGATCAAGTGTCCCAGTATGCCCTACTTTTTTTGTTTTAGCAATTTTTCTTATTTTACTTACAACATCAAATGATGACATTTTTTTATTTTTGAATACGTTAATTACTCCATCCATAATTATATTTCTTTTTCAATTTCCTTTAATATAATTTGTTTTGCCTGTTTTAAGCTTATATTCAACAACTTCATTTAGCACTATTTTATTTTTCCTTTGTCTTTTCAATAATGCTATCTATATGCATTGCATAATCAATAGTTTCATCTAATTCAAATAAAATTTGTGGACTTTGTCTTAAATTAACTCTATGAGCTATTTCTTTTCTAATAAATCCTGCTGCATTTTTAAGTGCATCAAAATTGCTCTTCTTTTCTTCTTCGCTCTTTGCAAATATACTAACATATACTTTTGCATAGCTTAGGTCCTTTGTTACTTTAACTTCTGTTACAGAAATCATAGCAGTCAAACGTGGGTCTTTTACTTCTTCTCTTAAAAGAATGCTTATTTCTCTTTTTACTTCTTCATTTATTCTTCCACTTCTATAATTTGGCATATAACCTCACATCCCTTACTTTATAGTTCTTTTCTTTCTATTGCTTCCATTTTGAAGGCTTCTATAATGTCTCCTTCTTTTATGTCATTAAATTTATCTATACTTAAACCACATTCATAATTTGATGTTACTTCCTTAACATCATCCTTAAATCTCTTTAATGATGATAATACACTTTCAAATACTACAACACCATTTCTAAGCACTCTTACTTCAGCATTTCTAACAATCTTACCATCTAGAACATAACATCCAGCAATTGTACCAACATTAGAGATTTTATATGTTTGACGCACTTCGGCTTGCCCTAATATAATTTCTCTATATTCTGGTTCTAACATACCTATCATTGCTGCCTTAACATCTTCAATTGCATCATAAATTACTCTATAAGTCTTAATTTCTACTCCATCTCTATCTGCAGCTGCACTTGCATTATTATCAGGTCTTACATTAAATCCTATAATAATAGCATTTGATGCATATGCAAGAGTAGTATCAGTTTCTGTTATTGCTCCTACTGCACTATGAATAACTCTAACCTTAACATCATCTGTAGATAATTTTTCAAGAGATTGAGTTAAAGCCTCAATAGAACCTTGAACATCAGCCTTTACAATAACGGCTAATTCCTTCACTGTTCCATCTTGAATTTGATTATATAAATCTTCCAATGATACCTTATGTGAAGAGGTAAACATTGCATTTTTTTGAGCTTCTTTTCTAGCTTCTGCCATAGTTCTTGCAGTCTTTTCATCCTTCATTTGATTAAATCTGTCTCCAGCTGCTGGAACTTCAGATAAACCTAATATTTCTACTGGAATAGATGGTCCTGCCTTCTTAATCTTCTTTCCATCATCATCAAACATAGCTCTTATTCTACCATAAGTGGTACCAACTAATATTGAATCTCCAACGTGGATAGTACCATTTTGAACTAATAATGAAGCAACTGCTCCTCTTCCCTTATCAAGCTTAGCTTCAATAACTGTACCATTTGCTTTTCTATTTGGATTAGCCTTTAGCTCTAACATTTCAGCTGTTAAAAGAACCATTTCTAATAATTGGTCTATATTAATTCTTGACTTTGCAGAAACTGGAACACAAATTACATCTCCACCCCAATCTTCTGCAACTAAACCAAACTCTGTAAGTTCTTGTTTTACTCTATCAATATTAGCTCCTGGTTTATCAATCTTATTAATTGCAACAACCATTGGAACGCCTGCTGCTTTACAGTGGCTGATAGCTTCCTTAGTCTGTGGCATAATTCCATCATCCGCTGCTACAACCAAAATAACTATATCAGTAATTTGAGCACCTCTAGCACGCATAGCTGTAAAAGCTTCATGTCCTGGAGTATCTAAAAAGGTAATCTTTTCTCCATTAACTGAAACAGTATAAGCACCTATGTGTTGTGTAATTCCTCCTGCTTCTGTAGATGTTACCTTTGACTTTCTGATTGCATCAAGTAATGATGTCTTACCATGGTCAACGTGTCCCATTACTGTTATGATAGGAGGTCTCTTAACTAAATTAACTTCATCTTCTTCAACTACATCTAAAGCTTCAAGTTCTGAAGACACTTCTTTCTTTTCACATAGAATACCAAAACTATCACATACCTTTGCAGCAATATCATAATTAATTTCTTGATTCATTGCAGCCATTACACCTGAAAGCATTAATGTCTTTATTACTTCAGCATAAGACTTTTGAAGCATATCTGCTAATTCTTTAACAGTAATTGTTTCTCCAATTTCCAAAATAGTATTCTCTGCAAATTCTTGTTCAGCTTTTGCTTTTTCTTCAGCTATCTGTTTCTTAGTTTTCTTTTTCTTTTTATTTCCTTTATTAACTTCATCAGATAGTATATCTTCATACTCATCTACAAGGCTCTTCTTTTCTTCTGCCACCTTACTAGTTGCAGTTTCTTTATCATTATTTGATTCCAAATATTCTTTAATTAATTCTGCATCTTCCTCTTCGATTACACTCATATGATTCTTTACTTCAACACCAAACTCTTCCATTAATAAAGTTATTAATTCCTTTGAACTTCTCTCTAATTCCTTTGCCAATTCATATACTCTTATTTTTGACATAAAGCCACCTCCAAATAATTATTCCATAAACTTATCCTCCTGATAAATACTAAATAACTTATTTGCCATATTCAAATCCAAAATCCCTATTATATTGACTTCTGGTCTTCCTACAGCTTCACCTAATTCCTTTTTAGTAAAATCATTTATATAAATTATATTTTTATTTTCACAATGTTTTTTAAATTTGTCCTTTGAATTATCTGATGCATCCTTGGAAACAATAAACAAATAAAATTCATTCCTGTTTCTTTGTTCATCACACTTACTATATCCTTCAACTAACTTGCCTGATTTTTTAACTAACCCTAAAAAATTCAAAAACTTATCCATTTTGCACTTCACTTCTTAATTTGTTATAAATTTCCTCGCTGATTGAAACATCAAGGTTTCTGCTTAGTCTCTTTGCCTTAAAAGCTTTTTCTAAACACTCAGCACTTTTACAAATATAAGCTCCTCTTCCTGATTTTTTCCCTGTCAAATCAACAGATACTTCACCTTCTGGACTTTTAACTATTCTAATAAGTTCTTTTTTAGGTTTCATTTCCATACATCCAGTACACATTCTCATTGGTATTTTTTTCACTTTCATAAAAACACCTCATTTTTGACTATTCTTCTATATTTTCGACTTGAGAAACACTATTTATATCTATTTTCCAATTAGTTAACTTAGCTGCCAATCTTACATTTTGACCTTCCTTACCGATAGCTAAAGATAATTGTTTATCATCAACTACTACCTTTGCAGACTTTGTTTCTTCATCAACTTCTACACTTTTTACTACAGCTGGGCTTAAAGCATTTGCAATATACTCAACTGGATCCTTGCTCCATTTAACTATGTCTATCTTTTCATTTTTTAATTCTTCTACAATTTTTTGTACTCTTGTTCCCTTTGGACCAACACATGCTCCCATTGGATCTACTGATTCATCATTTGAATAAACAGCAATCTTACTTCTCGAACCTGCTTCTCTTGAAATACTTTTTATTTCAACAGTACCATTAAATATTTCTGGAACTTCTAGTTCAAACAATCTCTTAACTAAATTTGGATGCGTTCTTGAAACATGAATTTGAGGTCCCTTAGAGCCTTCTTTTACTTCTACTATATATAATTTTAATCTGTCATTAAAGTTATATGATTCACCTTCTATTTGTTCTTTAACTGTAAGAACTCCTTCTCTCTTACCAAGATCAACATAAACCATAT
The DNA here is from genome assembly GCA_022767515.1 of Clostridium sp. GTDB lineage: Bacteria > Bacillota > Clostridia > Clostridiales > Clostridiaceae > Clostridium. The sequence goes on along the minus strand of JALENK010000076.1, from coordinate 124,590 downwards.
CTTTATCTTTTCTTATTACAATTCCTTGAATTATATCTTTTTCTTTTTCTTTAAACTCATCATAAATAATTTTTCTTTCAGCTTCTTTAATTCTTTGAGTAACCACTTGCTTAGCTAATTGAGCTGCTACTCTTCCAAAATTTCTTGGTGTAACTTCAATTTCTACTATATCATCTTCTTTATATCTTGGATCTATTTCCTTTGCATCTTCTAATGATATTTCAGTTACATCATCATATACTTCTTCACAAACAACTTTTTGAGAAAATACCTTTATTTCTCCTGTTTCTCTGTCCATGCTTACTCTAACATTTTGTGCTGAAGTATTTGCATTTGCATAATTCTTCTTATATGCTGCAACCATTGCATCTTCAATAGTTGTAAAAATTAATTCTTCACTAATCCCCTTTTCCTTAACTAACTCCTTTAAAGCTCTTATAAAATCCTCGTTCATCTCTACATCCTCCTAAATTATATTTCCCCTTCTAAATTAGCGGATTTAATTTTATCCATTAAAATTGTTAATTCTTCATCTTGCATAATAGTAATTGCATCTTCATTAACAGACTTCAATATTCCTATATGAGTTTTACTTCCATTAATAGCACTTTTCAAAATTACTTTTATCTCTCTATTTATGTATTTTTTATAATGTTCTATAGTAAATAACTTTCTATTTAATCCTGGAGAAGATACCTCAAAGAAATATTGGTCTTTTATATAATCTTTTTCATCTAATAGAGGATTTACTGCTCTTGAAAAATCTTCACAATCGTTAATCCTAACACCAGCCTCTTTATCTATATACACTCTCAAGTAATATTCACCATTTTCTTTAACATATTCAATATGGTAAATTTCATCATTAAGCTCTTTTGCAATAGGCTCACATAATTCATATATCTTTTCAATTAGTGCATCATTCATAATTTTTTACCTCCTTTGCTTATAATATTATTTCCATACTACATAATATTATATATATTTTTTAATATTACATAATTAACATAAATTCTAATAAAAAATGCAACTAAAATAAAGTAGTTGCAGGACAAATAGAAAGAGCGGGTTTGTATCCCACTCTCATCTTACAAGCTATTAATTAAATCTCTTATAAAGAGCATAACACATTTTTTGCCCTTTTACAAGTTATAATTTTTCTATTTCTTTCATTAATTCATTAACTAGCTCATTTTCTTTGACCTTTTTAATAATTTGACCTTTTTTAAATATTAATCCTTCGCCTATACCACCAGCAATTCCTATATCAGCTTCTCTAGCCTCACCTGGTCCATTTACAACGCATCCCATTACAGCGACCTTTATATTTTTATTTATATTTTCAAGTCTTTTTTCTACTTCATTTGCAATTCCAATCAAGTCAATCTGAGTTCTTCCACAAGTAGGACAAGATACAAATTCAATTCCTTCTTTTCTTTCTCCAAGTGCCTTTAATATTTCTTTTGCCACCTTAATTTCATCAACTGGATTGCTAGTTAAAGATACTCTTATAGTATCTCCTATGCCTTCTGCAATCAAAGTACCAATACCAATACTTGACTTTATTGTTCCCTTAAATGTTGTTCCTGACTCTGTTACCCCTAGATGAAGAGGATAGTCACATTTTTGACTCATAAGTCTATATGCTTCAATCATAGTCTGAACATCAGATGATTTTATAGATATCACTATATCATAAAAATCAAGTTCTTCTAAGATTTTAACATGTTTTAATGCACTTTCAACTAGGGCTTCTGCTGTAGGTTTACCATATTTAGCTAAAATTTCTTTTTCAAGTGAACCCGAATTAACACCTATTCTTATAGGAATGTTTTTTTCCTTAGCAGCCTTAACAACCATTAAAACCCTATCCTTACTTCCAATATTTCCAGGGTTAATTCTAAGTGCAGATATCCCATTTTCTATAACCTTTAAAGCCAATTTATAATCAAAATGTATGTCAGCAACTACTGGTATTGGAGATAACTGAACTATTTCCTTAATCGCTTCTGCAGCCTCCATATCCAAAACTGCACATCTTACAATTTGACATCCTGCTATATATAATTCTTTAATCTGCTCTATTGTCTTATTTACATCACGTGTATCTGTATTAGTCATTGATTGAATAACAATTTCTGATTTACCACCTATAGGTACATCCTTAACCATTACTTTTCTTGTATCTAATCTATTCAACTTTTCACCCTCCTAATAGCTAATAGGATATAATATATCTTTAATTGTAACAGCTACTACTAATAGCATTAATAAAATAAAGAATATTGTATTAAGAACATTTGTAACTTTTTGTGGAACCTTCTTTCTAGTTATCATTTCAATAATTAACATTACTGACCATCCTCCATCAAGAGCTGGAATCGGTAATATATTAAATACAGCTAAACTTATTGATAAAATAGCAACAAGATTCATTAAATCCCACATACCAGCTTCAGCAGCACCTGCTGATAAATTTATTACTGTAACTGGTCCTCCTAAATCTGTAGCAAAATTACCTCTACCTGTAATTAGTCTTCCAAACACCTTCATAGTTTGCATAATTAAACTTCCAGATTCTTTAAAGCTTTGTTTAAATCCTTGTAGTACTGTAGGTTCTTTTATAGAATCAAATGTAACTCCTATTATATATCTATTTTCCTCTTCTAATAACTCAGGTTTTATTGTTAATTCCTTACTTTCACCATTTCTATCCACTTTAAGCTTAATATCCTCTCCATTAGCGCCTGGAGATTCAATAGAATAGTCTACATATGTAAGAACTTTACTTCCATTAACTTCAGTTATAGTATCCCCAACTTCCATTCCAGCCTGTGCTGCTGGACCATTAGCATTAATTTCTTTTATATCATTTGTAATATATCCAGAATGACATATACATACTGTAAACAAAATAATTGCAAGAATAAAATTCATAACTACTCCAGCAATAACAATTGTAAATCTTCTAAATGCTGATTTTTGAGTAAAACTTGCTTCATCATCAGATTCTTCCCCTTGACCAAGCATCTGTACATATCCACCAACTGGAAATAATGATAAACAATACTTTGTTTCCTTTCCTTGATATGTAAATATTTTAGGTCCCATACCTATAGTAAATTCAATTACTTTAACTTTGTTTACTTTAGCCATAATAAAATGTCCAAGCTCATGAACAATAATTAAAACACCTAAAGCTAAAACTGCTAATACATATTTCAATTTTATTCCTCCTAATTATATTTTTTACTTACATATTCTCTAACTTTTTGATCTAACTTTAATATATTTTCTAACTCTACTTCCTGTTTTGCCTCAGAATCAAAACAGTTTAAAGCTTCTTCTATAACCTTGCTAATATCTAGAAAACTAATTTTTTGATTTAAAAACAATGCTACTGCCACTTCATTTGCCGCATTTAATATAGTTGGATAAAGCATACCTTTTCTTCCTGCTTCAAAAGCAAGCTTTAAACATCTAAATGTATCCATATCTGGCTTTTCAAAAGATAAATTTGTTATTTCATAAAAATCAATTGTATTTGCTATTTCTTCTTCTCTAACTGTTTTATTTAAAGCATATTGTATAGGAAGTCTCATATCAGCAGAACCCATCTGTGCTATAATGCTTCCATCTTTATATTCTACCATTGAATGAACAATGCTTTCTTTATGAACAACCACCTGAATATTATCATATGGGCAATCAAATAAAAAATGAGCCTCAATAACCTCTAATCCTTTATTCATTAATGTAGCAGAATCAATTGTTATTTTATTTCCCATACTCCAATTAGGATGATTCAATGCCTCACTTACAGATATATTCTTAAGCTCAGCTTCTTTCTTACCTCTAAAAGGTCCACCTGATGCTGTTAATATAATCTTTTTCATAGTTTTAATATCATTGCCTCTTAATGACTGAAATATAGCACCATGTTCAGAATCAACTGGATAAATAAACACACCATTTTCTTTAGCTGCTTCCATAACAAGCTTACCTGCAACTACTAAAGTCTCTTTATTTGCTAAAGCAATATCCTTTTTAGCTTTAATTGCTTCTAATGTTGGTCTTAGCCCTATCATTCCCACAACAGAAGTAACAACCATATCAATTTCTTCTAAAGTTGCAATTTTAATAAGCCCATCCATTCCAAAATAAATCTGAACATCTAATTTATTTTCTTCACATAATCTTTTAAGTTCAATACCTGCATTTTCATCCATCATCGCTACATACTTTGGTGAAAATTCTTTAATTATTCCTAACATTTTATCAGTTGAAGAGTTTGCACTTATACCTTCAATCTTAAACTTATCCTTTGATTTTCTTACAACATCTAATGTTTGTGTACCAATAGAACCAGTAGCACCTAATATAGATATTTTTCTCACACTAATCACTCCTTTATTTTGAGCAAATAATTATTTCCTTAGCTAATATGCAATAAGCTGGCCCTGCAAAAACTCCAATTAATCCTAATATCTTTATTCCCAAATATACTGATATTATTACAGCAAAAGGATGTAATTCTAATTTTTGACCTAATAACTTATATTCTATTAATTCCCTAATTATTTTAAGTAAAACAAATAAACTTATAAGCCCTATTACTTTTACATAATCTTTCAATATTATATTGTATACTATTATGGGAATAAAAACAATTATAGTTCCAACATAAGGAAGCACATCTACTATACCACAAATCACTCCAAGTATAAAACTATAAGGTATTTTAAATATAATAAATCCTATAATTATCAATATCGTGTTCATTATAACTAATCCTGCTTCAATTTTAATTATTTTGCCAACTATATATTTTTTATTCTTATACATCTCTCTAGCCTTTATTGGCATTAAATAAAAAATATAATTAATAATTTTATCTTTATCTAGCAGGAATAGATAACAACATATATTCCCAATAAAATAATCTACTATAAACTTTCCAGAATATATTGCCCCAGCCTTCAAATTTATCTTATCCACAATCTTATATATGAATTCTGGTTTAAATATATCTGTAAAATAGCTCATTTTTTCCTGAATAAATTTAAGATTATTATATACAATTTCATCAATAAAATTAACTATCGAATGTCCCAAAAAAAATACAATCATAAAAAAAATAAAATTTATAATAAAAAGGCAAAAAAGTATACTAAGCCTTTTATATTTTATTTTCTTGCTTATTTTATTATAAAGTGGATAAATAAGTAACACTAATATAATCATTATTATAATTGGCTGCAAATACTTTTTTAATACTATACATATTAGCATTACAAATAGTAAAGATATCAAAAGCCTAATTATAATCTTACACTTTACTTCTAACTTCATAATATTTTTATCACTTCATAATTAATTTAATTAAATATATGAAAACAATAGCCATTTGATTACTTTATATAATCAAACGGCTATCAAACTATAATCCTATAACTAAAGTCAAATATGTAAATACCACAATACCCGAAAATAAAATAGAATCAAATCTATCTAATACTCCACCATGTCCTGGTATTAAATGGCTATAATCCTTAACATCAACATATCTCTTTACTGATGATGCTACTAAATCACCAAATTGACTTAAAATGCCACATAAAGCACCTATTATGAAAAAATGATATATAGCAAATGTATCTGTATAATTACTAATTATTATTCCATAAATCCCAGAAAAAATCATTGCTCCAACTAGTCCTCCAATAGAACCTTCTACTGTTTTTTTAGGACTAACCTTAGGACATAGCTTTGTTTTCCCAAACAATCTACCAGAATAATAAGCTGCAGTATCAGTAATCCACGAACCAATGAAAATAAGCCATACATAATAAGCTCCATTATATTTACTTGCAACCAAATATAAAAAGCTAAAGAAAACACCAACATAAATGAAGCCAAGAATAGTTATTGCAGAATCTACGAATGTATATTTTAAATTAATAACTGGAACAATAAGAACAAGCATTGTACCTAGTATTATAATAAAAGCTAAAATATCAAATCTATTAGAAAAAACATAATAAAGTACAAGCATTAAATATCCGATAATATCTAATGGTTTAAATTCTTTTTTTCTTACTGCTCTATAAAACTCATACATTCCCATAATAGATAATATTATTGTTAATATTTTCAAAGGAAGACCACCCAAAAAAATAAAAATTAATATAGGTGCAATTATAAGAGCCCCTAAATATCTATTATCCGACTTCACTTCTTTTCCTCCTGTTCGTTTAGACCACCAAATCTTCTATTTCTACCCTGGTAATCTACAATAGCCTCTCTTAGATTTTCCTCTTTAAAATCTGGCCAATTTATATCTGAATACCAAAATTCAGAATAGGCACATTGCCATATCAAGAAATTACTTAATCTCTGCTCACCTGATGGTCTTATTATTATATCAGGATCTGGCATTCCTGCTGTATATAAATAATTACTAAACATATCTGGTGTAATATCATCAATGTTCAATTTATTTTCCATACAATCATTAACTAAATTTTTAATTCCTTTTATGATTTCATCTCTACCACCGTAGTTAATAGCTAAATTCATAACTATTCCAGTGTTATTTTTAGTTTCCTCTTGTGTCCTTATTATTTCATCCACACATTCCTTTGGAAGCTTAGAAATATCACCTAAAACCTTAACTACAACATTTTTTTCTTTGAATCTTTCTGTTTCCTTAATAAAATATTTCACCATAAGATTCATTAAGAAACTAACTTCTTCCATAGGTCTCTTCCAATTTTCTGTCGAAAATGCATAAAAAGTAACATATTGCACACCCAATTCATCTGCATATGTTAATATTTTTCTTATTGTCTCTACACCAGCTTTATGCCCCATTGATCTAGGTAATTTTTTAGCTTTTGCCCATCTACCATTTCCATCCATTATTATTCCAATATGCTTTGGTATATTAGTCATATCTAAATCAATATTTTTTTCTTGAATTTTATTTTTATTTTGAAAAATTTTAGCCAAAAGTATGTTGTATGCTACTGAAAACTTATAATGAAATAATCCATTTATAATGTTACTTTTTCAATAGCATCCTCCTCTCACCATATTATAGATGCTTAATTATGCTGTAACTTACATAATTAAGCATTTAGCTTCAAACTATATAGACATAATTTCTTTTTCTTTTGCATCAACAATTTCATCAACTTGCTTTACAAAAACATCTGTTTTCTTTTGCACTTGTTCTTCTGCCTTCTTGATTTCATCTTCTGATATATCAGCATCTTTCTTTTGTGCCTTTATTTTATCATTTGCATCTCTTCTTATAGATCTTAATGCAACCTTTGCTTCTTCACCAGTCTTTTTTACATTTTTAACAAGATTCTTTCTTGTCTCTTCTGTTAATTCTGGTATTACTAATCTTATAACACTTCCATCACTTGATGGGTTAAGACCTAAATCAGATTTTAATATTGCCTTTTCGATATCTTTAATTATCGCTTTTTCCCAAGGTGTAATCATTAAAACTCTTGGTTCTGGTGCTGAAACATTTGCAACCTGTGTTAAAGGGCACATACTTCCATAATACTCTACTTGAATTCTATTAAGCATAGTTGGATTTGCTCTTCCTGCCTTCATTGTTGATAAATCAGATTTTAACTTTGATATAGTTTTATTCATCTTATCTTCTAATGTATTAATTATGTCCTTCATTAACAATTACCCCTCTCTATTTTTTTGAACTAACAAGTGTTCCTATTGGTTCACCTGATATTGCTCTTGTAATATTTTCAGTATCATCTAATCCAAATACTAATATTGGAATATTATTATCCATACATAAAGAAGTAGCTGTTGAGTCCATTACCTGTAAACCTTGTTCTAATACTTCTATATATGAAAGAGTATCATATTTCTTTGCATCACTATATTTATGAGGATCCTTATCATAAACACCATCAACCTTCTTTGCAAGAAGAATAACTTCTGCTTCAATTTCAGCCGCTCTTAATGCTGCTGTTGTATCAGTTGAGAAATAAGGATTTCCTGTTCCAGCTGCAAATATTACAACTCTTCCTTTTTCTAAATGTCTCATTGCTCTTCTTCTGATAAAAGGTTCCGCTACTTCCTTCATTTCAATAGCAGTTTGCACTCTTGTTTTAACACCTATTTGTTCTAATGAGTCTTGAAGTGCTAAAGCATTAATACATGTAGCTAACATTCCCATGTAATCAGCAGTTGTTCTATCCATTCCTTCACCGCTTCTACCTCTCCAGATGTTTCCACCACCTACTACTGCTCCTACTTCAACTCCAAGGTCAACTATTTTCTTTATTTCATTTGCAATTTTAGTCGCAACTGTAAAATCAAGTCCGAATCCATTTTCACCAGCTAATGCTTCTCCTGATAGTTTTAACATAACTCTTTTATATTTGCAATTTGCCATCTTCTAATTCCTCCATTGTAAAAAGTATACTTTTAAAAAAAGAGAACACACTAAAGTGTTCTCTTAAATTTTTATTTACCCATTTGTTTAGCAACTTCAGCTGCGAAGTCTTCAACAACCTTTTCGATTCCTTCTCCTCTTTCAAATCTTGCAAAAGAACTTACTGTAATAGGTGCTCCTGCTTCCTTTGATTTTTCTTCAAGGAACTTAGCAATTGTTTTATCTCCGTCCTTAACCCACTGTTGAGAAACAAGACAAACTTCTTTGTAGTACTTCTTTATTCTTCCTTCAACCATCTTATCAACAATGTTTTCTGGCTTACCTTCATTTAACGCTTGAACTCTGTATATTTCTTTTTCCTTTTGAATTGATTCTTGATCAACATCAGCTTCTGCTACGAATAATGGATTAGCTGCTGCAACTTGCATACATAATTCCTTACCTACTTCTGTAAGAACTTCTGAATCATTATCACAAGCAACTTCTACAACAACACCAATTCTTCCACCACCGTGAATATATGTTTGAACTGAACCTTTTTCAACTGCAAACTTCTTAAATCTTCTAACTGTCATATTTTCACCCAAGTTAGCAATTAACTTAGTGATTGCTGATTTAACAGTATCTTCTTCATTTAACTTAGCTTCTAATAACTCTTCTACTGTATTAAAGTCATTTTCAAGAACGAAGTTAGCTACGCTATCAACAAAAGCAATGAATTGATCATTAGCTGCAACGAAATCTGTTTCACAGTTAACTTCAACTATTGCAGCCTTCTTATTGTCTGCAGAAATAGCAGTTTTTACTAATCCTTCTGCTGCAACTCTTCCAGCTTTCTTTGCTGCTGCTGCTAATCCTTTTTCTCTTAAAAATTCTATAGCCTTTTCTATATCTCCATCAGTCTTTGTTAGGGCCTTTTTGCAGTCCATCATTCCTGCGCCAGTTCTTTCTCTTAACTCTTTAACTGTTTGTGCAGTTATCATAATTTATTTCCTCCTCGCAATATATATCTTTCTAAATTAAAAGGTAAATGATAAACATCTACCTTTTAAGTCAATTATTCAGCTACTAATTCTTCACCTTGTCTAGCTTCGATAATTCCATCAGCCATTCTTGCAGTTATTAATTTTACTGCTCTTATAGCATCATCATTTCCTGGAATAACATAATCAACTTCTTCTGGATCACAGTTTGTATCAACTATAGCTACAACTGGAATTCCTAATATCTTAGCTTCTGAAATAGCATTCTTTTCTTTTCTTGGATCTACAACAAACAGTGCTCCAATGTTGTCTGCATCAAGATTTTTTATTCCACCAAGGTTCTTTTCAAGCTTTTCCATTTCACCCTTTAGCTTGATTACTTCTTTCTTAGGAAGAACATCAAATGTTCCATCTTCTTGCATCTTTTCTAAATCTTCTAATCTCTTAATTCTTGTCTTGATTGTAGCGAAGTTTGTTAACATTCCACCTAACCATCTATTGTTAACAAAATGCATGCTTGATCTTACTGCTTCTTCTTCGATAGCTTCTTGTGCTTGCTTCTTAGTTCCTACAAATAAGATATCCTTACCTTCAGCTGCAACTGACTTTATGAATTCATAAGCTTCTTCAGCTTTCTTTACAGTCTTTTGTAAATCTATTATATAGATTCCATTTCTTTCTGTAAAAATATATGGAGCCATTTTAGGATTCCATCTTCTTGTTTGGTGTCCAAAGTGTACACCAGCTTCTAATAATTGTTTCATTGATATTACTGACATTTAATTATACCTCCTGGTTTTTTCCTCCATTATCATTTATCATGCTAACCTAATATCTATTAGGCACCAAAACAGACAATAAGATAATGTGTGTATTTATTTTTTCCTCACTTAGTATATCATAAGCTTTTTTCTAGTGCAACAACTTTTTACACTTTATTTAAATATAAAAAGGTTATATAGTTTTAGCCATATAACCTTAAATCTACCTAACCTTTTTTAATTCGTCAATTAGTTTATCATTTAATATTTTTATATGAGTCCCTTTCATACCTAATGACCTAGATTCAATCACACCTGCACTTTCAAATTTCTTAAGTGCATTAACAATAACACTTCTAGTTATTCCTACTTTGTCAGCCACTTTAGATGCTACAAGAATCCCTTCTTGCCCGTTTAACTCATCAAAAATATGTCCAACTGCCTCAAACTCCGAATATGAAAGTGTACCAATTGCAAGCTGAACAACAGCCTTCTTTCTAGTTTCTTCTTCTAACTCAAATTGTTTAGCCCTTAGTATCTCCATTCCAACAATAGTTGCGCTGTACTCGGCAAGTACCAAATCCTCATCCACAAACTCTTCATAAAATCTTGCAATAATTAACGTACCTAATCTTTCCCTATTACCTATTATTGGCACTATAGTAGTTTTCTTACCTTCAAAAGTGCATTTTCTTTCAAAATCTAAAATACAATCTTCTGCATACTCAATATTAGAAATTGTATCATTTATCTTAAATAATTTATCATTATAGTCTGCTGAAAACTTCTTATCAATTAAAACCTTATTTTTCATAATGTCACATTGGAATCCATCTAAAAAGGCATGCCCTATAACATTCCCCTTCCTACTTACAACATAAACATTACATTCTAAAACCTTACTTAGCAAACCACAAATCTCATCAAATGCTACTGGTTCTGTTCCCTTTTTCTGTAGTATTTTATTTAACATTCTAGTTTTTTCCAGTAAAGACGACATAGTAACTTCCCCCTTACAACTACAAATTTTCAAAATTGTTTTAATTTTTTAACAATTTACTCAATTTGAGTTTAACATATAAGTTATTTTTTTTCAATATTATTTCCCTTCGTCATCTTTCTTTGGAAGTATTTTCTTATATTTGCACGCTAAACATTCAAGATATGCTCCATCTTTTTTAGAATATTTCTTAACCATATTTTTCTTACACTCCGGACATGATTCATTAGTAGGTTCAAACCAACTAACGTAATTACACTCTGGATATCCTGAGCATCCATAAAAGACTCTTCCTTTTTTACTTCTTTTTCTTACTATTTTTTTACCACATTCAGGACAATTAACATCAAGTTCCTCAACTATAGGTTTGGCATTTTTACATTCTGGATATCCTGGGCATGCTAAAAATTTACCATATCGTCCTCTTTTAATAACCATCATACGTCCACATTTATCACAAGGAACATCACTTACTTCATCCTCAATAACAACTTTTGATATCTCTTTTTCTGCTTTTTCTATTGCAATTTTTAGTGGTTCAAAAAACTCTTTAACAACATTTCTCCATTCAATAGTTCCTATTTCTATGTCATCAAGCTTCTTTTCCATATCTGCTGTAAATTCAACATCTACTATTTGTTTAAAATATTCAGTTACAATATTATTTACAATATCACCTAAATCTGTTGGAGATAATATTTTCTTTTCTCTAACTATATAATCTCTTGCAAGCAATGTTGATATTGTTGGAACATAGGTACTTGGTCTTCCTATTCCCTTTTCTTCCATAAGTTTAACAAATGATGCTTCTGTATATCTAGGAGGTGGTTGTGTAAAATGTTGAGTACAATCAATGCTATCCTCTTTTAGTTTTTCTCCCTCTTCAATCTTTGGAAAAACACCTGCATTTTCCTCTTCTTCATTAACATATTCGTATAATTTCATAAAACCATCAAACTCAACTATAGAACCACTAGCCTTAAATTTATATTCACCATTTACTATACTAACTGAATTAGTATTCAAAACACATGCTGACATCTGGCTTGCCATAAACCTGTTCCATATAAGTTTATATAACTTATATTGGTCATTAGTAAGACTTTCTTTTGCAATTTCTGGTGTTATTTCAATTATCGATGGTCTTATAGCTTCATGTGCATCCTGAATTCCTTTTTTTCCTTTATACACCATAGGAGAATCTGGGACATATTCTTTTCCATAATTATCCTCAATAAATTTTAATGCACTCTCTTGTGCTTCCTTTGAAATTCTAACAGAGTCTGTTCTCATATATGTTATAAGACCTACTGTACCATATCCCTTAACGTCTACACCTTCATATAGTGTTTGTGCAACGGACATAGTTTTCTTAGTCATAAAATTTATTTTTTTATTCGCTTCCTGTTGAAGTGTACTTGTTGTAAATGGTGGCAATGGATTTCTATTTTTCTTTCCATTTTTTATTGATTCAACAATAAATTCACCTTTCTTTATTTCATTTAATATGTCTTTAGCTTCAGCTTCTGTATTAATTTCAATCTTATGACCTGATTTAGTATATAACTTTATTGGTATCTTCTTTTTATCCTTTTTTAATACACAATCAATAGACCAATATTCCTTAGGAACAAATGCCTTTATCTCTTTTTCTCTATCACAAATAAGTCTTAAGGCTACTGACTGCACTCTTCCTGCACTCAATCCCCATTTTACATTTTTCCATAATATTGGACTTATCTCATAACCAACCAATCTATCTAGCACTCTTCTTGCCTGTTGTGCATCTACTAAGCTTAAATTTATTGTACGTGCTTGCTTTAATGAATTTTTAACCGCAGTCTTTGTTATTTCATTAAATTCTATTCTACACTTTTTATCCTCTGGTATTTTTAATATATTAGCAAGATGCCATGATATAGCTTCACCTTCACGGTCAGGGTCGGTTGCAAGAAAAACTTTATCACTTTTTTTAGCTAACTTTCTTAATTTATCTAATAGTTCCCCTTTTCCTCTTATAGTTATATACTGAGGATTAAAGTTATCTTCGATATCTACGCCAAGCTTACTCTTTGGTAAGTCTCTTACATGCCCCATTGATGCTTCAACTGTATAGTTCTTTCCTAAGTACTTTTCGATAGTTTTAGCCTTTGCAGGCGATTCAACTATAACTAAATTTTGACCCATTGCTTCTACACTGCCCCTCTCTTAAAGAGGAATACTCCCCTTTAATAATCTCATGTTGTTTTTACATAATATTCGCCTGGTAAACAAACGACTTTATTTTTTTCTTGTAATTTAAATAATGTTTTTAATATTAAAGTATATTCCATTTTTGAACTTTTAATTAAATCATTTATATGAATTGGTTCATTTGTAATTATATTATTAATCTTCTGTTCAAATTCATTTAAATTTCCATCAGAATCGTCTAATGGCAGTTTTAACTTTACCCTAATTGAATCAAAATCTGATATAACAATGGCACCATCTTCTATTAATTCATTAGTACCTTTACTAAGACCAGACAATATCGATCCAGGTACAGCCATAACATCTTTTCCTTGCTTTGATGCATAATTAGCTGTAATTAGTGAACCACTATTTTTAGCAGCTTCAGTAACAATTACAATTTCACTTAATGCACTTATTATCCTATTTCTTTGAGGAAAATTCATTTTATATGGCTGAGTATTAGGTGGAAACTCTGATAAAATAAGTCCTCTTTTTTGAACTACTTCAAACAAAGATTTATTTTCTCGAGGATATGCTATATTTATCCCACACCCGAGCACAACTATAGTCGGAATACCATTCTCTAGGCATACTCTATGAGATACTGTATCTATACCTCTTGCACCACCGCTTATGATTGAGATATTATAACTATTAAGCAAGTTTGTCAATATCTTTGTTACTTCTATTCCATAATTTGTGCATTTTCTCGCTCCAACAATTGCAACTATTCTTCTCTTCAAAACGTCTAAATTCCCTTTATAATATAGTAAATACGGAGGATAATCTATATTCTTTAAATTTTCAGGATAATTTTCTTTTTTTATAGTAATATATGAAATATTATTTTCTAAAATATATTTATATATATCCTCTGCTTTTTCTAGATATTCTTTTTTACACTCTTTAAACAGCCTTAAATTATATATTTCTTCTTCAGTATATCTTTCTAATAATTCTATCTTATTAGGCTCATCATCTCTAATTAGTGAATACCATAATTCATAAATCTTTTTCATAATACTTCTCCTATATTATTTACTATCTTTTAAATTTTATACTTTATATAATCTCCCCATCAAAATTCTTTCGGTAAGATAAACTCTCGATAATATGCTCCTCTAAGACTTTATCACTATTTTCAAGGTCAGCTATTGTACGCGAAATTTTAAGTATTTTCCCATAGGCTCTTAATGATGCCTTACTCTTTAATAAATACTCCTCCATTATTTTTTTAGCATTTTTATTTATATTTATATATTTCAAAATTTCTTTACCCTTTAATGACGAATTTAACTTTTTATTAATTTTCTTATATCTTTCTTTTTGAATATCTTGTGCCAAAATAATTGCTTTTTTTACTTTTTTCGATTCATTTTCACTATTATTATACTTTATTTCTTCATAAGGTATTTTAGGTACATAAACAAATAAATCAATTCTATCTTTTAATGCATTAGACATTTTATTTAAATATCTCTTTTTTTCAACATAACTACATTTACATTTATTATCAGAATTGTAACCAAGGTCAGACTTTCCACAAGGGCATAAATTAGTACTTGCAATAAATAAAAAATCCGACTCAATATTTCTTACCTTATCTAACCTAGATATAGTAATGCTTTTTTCCTCTAAAGGCTCCCTGAGTGACTCTAGTACCTCTCTTTTAAATTCTAGTAATTCGTCAAAATATAATACTCCTTTGTTCGCAAGTGACACTTCCCCTAGTGATACTCTTTTCCCACCTCCAAGAAGCGCTGTTTTAGTAATAGAATGGTGTGGCATTCTAAATGGTCTTGATACCTTTTTATTCTTTTTTAAAATATTCATCACACTATATGTTTTGGCTACATTTATTTCCTCATCGAAGCTTAAATCCGGCATTATTGACCTAACTGATTTCGCAAGGAGACTTTTTCCAACCCCTGTACTTCCAAAAAGCATAATATTATGCCCTCCTGCAACAGAAATCATTAATGCTCTTTTAGCCTGTTGCTGTCCTATAATATCTGAAAAATCACATTCAAACTCTTCATCAGATAAATTTATATTATTTATTTCATAAGGAAGCTCATCATTGTTATTAATAAAAGATGTAACCTCTTCTAATTTTAAAAAAGGAAAATAATCTGCTTCTTTATTGTATATACATTCATTAACATTCTCATAAGGCATAATAAATGAATTTATATTATTATCTCTTCCTTCCAAAATTATAGAAAGAGCACCAACGACACCTCTAATTTTACCTTCAAGAGATAACTCTCCAAAAATAACAAACTTATCATAATTAACTTCATTAATTTGCCCACTTTCCATTAATATAGCTAAAGCAATAGGCAAATCTAACATAGAACCAACTTTTCTAATATTAGCTGGTGCTAAATTAACTGTAATCCTGCCAAGTGGAAATTTATATCCACTATTAATTATTGCACTTCTTACCCTTTGCCTCGATTCCTTTACAGCAACATCTGCAAGTCCTACTATACAAAAAGAAGGAAGTCCCTTAGTAATATTAACTTCCACCTCAATAATAGAGCTTTCCATACTAGCACAAGTTCCACTCAATAATTTAACACTCATAAAATCACCTCGAGTTATATTATTGACAATAATTTATGTTTTAAACTCAAATCTCTATAAAATAATGAATATTTTTTATTAATTAGTAAATAATAATTTATATGGAAAGAAGGGATATTTCTGAAAAGATATAATAAAGATATTGGCAAATATGGCGAGTCACTTGCTTATGATTATTTAATTAAAAAAAATTATAAAATTATAAATAAAAACTTTCAAAATAGATACGGAGAAATAGACATAATTGCTATGAAAAATTTTGTTATTCATTTTATAGAAGTAAAATGTAGATATAATAAAGATTATGGATATGCTTTAGATGCTGTAAATTTCTATAAGCAAATGAAAATAAAAAAATTAGCTAAATATTTTATAAACTCCTTTAATCTATATCAATACAATATTCAATTTGATGTATGCGAGGTATACTTAAATTACTATAATGATAATTTTCGTATTAACTTAATCGAGAATGCCTTTGCATAAAAAACAGCCTCTTATGGTATCATAAGAAGCTGTTTTTTATTTATCTTCACCTAATATATTTTTCAAAAAACACTTTCTATGTATAGGAGTTGTTCCATTTTCTTTTATGGCATTAATATGCTTTTGAGTACCATATCCGGCATTTTCATCAAATCCGTATTCTGGATAATTCTTTGCATATTCTTTCATCAAATTATCCCTATATACCTTAGCCACAATAGACGCTGCCGCTATACAGGCACTTTTAGTATCTCCCTTTATTACTGATTCATTTCTTATTGTTATCCCCTTAACCTTATAACCATCTGATAGGACTATTTCAGGACGTATTTTTATATTGTTAGAACATTCAAGAAATACCTTATTATTAGCATAAGCTATACCTTTTTCATCAATTTCTTTATTACTAGAAGTAGCAATATAATAGGCTAGTGCTTTTTCACGTATTTTTTGTGCTATTATTTCTCTATTTTTTTCATTAATTTTTTTTGAATCATTCAAGCCAAGTATTAATTCATCATCTAATACATTTAAATCCAGAATGACACCACAAGCTACAATAGGTCCTGCAAGAGGTCCTCTTCCAACCTCATCAACACCTAAAACATAATTACATCCAAATGCCTTATCAAATTCATAAAGCTTCTTGACCCTAATAATTTCATCATTATACTTAATTTCTGCTTTTTTTAGTCTATCTGCTAATGCATTTATGGCTTTTCTACTATCTGATGAAAACTCACTTATTATTTTCTTAGATTCTTTGTAATTGTTAGTTTCTATTATTTGATTTACTAACTCTTTTGCTTCCTTTACGCCTATCTTATCCATAAAATTATCTTGGCCTTTCTAATGTAATATTTCCTATTTTTCCTGCTCTGAACTCATCAAGAAGCATAACAGCTATCCTATTGTAATCTATTTCTCCGCCTTTAATTATAGCTCCACGTTTTTTTGCTATTGCATTTAAATTTTCTAATGGATCTTCAAAAATTTCATCTAGCTTATATCTAGTTTTTAGTGCTTCACCATAATATTTTTGAAGACGCTCTACCAAACGATATGATAAATCTTCAATGTCCATAACTTCATCCTTTATAGCTCCTGTAAAAGCTAAATTTAATGCTGTATTTTCATCATCAAATTTAGGCCATAATACTCCTGGTGTATCTAAAAGCTCCATATCAAGCGAAGTTTTTATCCACTGTTTATTCTTAGTAACTCCAGGTCTATCTCCTGTTTTTGCAATTGAATTTCTAGCCATCTTATTTATAAAGGTTGACTTACCACAGTTAGGAATACCAACAACCATAACTCTTGATACTATCTTAACTAATCCTTTTGCTTTTAGTCTATCATGCTTTTCCTTTAAGAGTTCCAAAAGAGCTGGTTTTATAGCATTTAATCCTATACCTTTTAAACAGTTTACCTCAAGAACTTTAATAGTATCTGAAGATAAATATTTAATCCACTCAGCAGTTACTTTTTTTTCAGCTAAATCACTCTTATTAAGTAATATAATCCTTGGTTTTGTTCCTACTATTTTATCTATATCAGGATTTGCAGAACTTATAGGTATTCTCGCATCTCTAATTTCAATTACAGCATCGACAAGCTTTAAATTTTCTCTTATCTCCCTTTGAGTTTTTTTCATATGCCCTGGGAACCAGTTAATTGCCATAAAATCTCCTCCTAAAATTTATTTTATTTATTAAAAAAAGGGACTTATAAAAGTCCCCGTTTTTAAGAAGTACTATTTTAATAATTCCTTAACCTTAGCAGCCTTACCTACTCTATCTCTTAAGTAATATAACTTAGCTCTTCTAACTTTACCTCTTCTTGTAACTTCAATCTTTTCAATAATTGGGCTATTTATTGGGAATGTTCTTTCAACACCTGTTCCGTAAGCAACTCTTCTTACTGTGAAAGTTTCTCTTAAACCACCATTTTGCTTCTTAATTACAGTTCCTTCAAAAGCTTGAACTCTTTCTCTGTTACCTTCTTTGATTTTTACATGAACTCTAACGTTATCTCCAACGTTGAATTGAGGTAAATCTGTTCTGATTTGTTCTTGTTCTATTGACTTTAATATTTCGTTCATTGTGCATTCCCTCCTTAAGATAATTTGACGTTCATACCGAAGCTAAAATTCAGTAGCGGAGCGCCCGTACTAGCACAGAGAATATATTATCATAAAAATTATGTTGTTTCAAGATATTTTTACAAATTTTTATCATTTAAAATCTTAATATCTTCTTTAGTTAATTCAACATTTTTATACAAATCTGGTCGCCTTTCTTTAGTTATAATAAGCGACTGTTTTCTACGCCATTTTCTAATATTCTCATGATGACCAGATAACAATACACTTGGCACCTTCATACCCTCATATACTTCAGGTCTTGAATATTGAGGATATTCCAAAAGACCATCAGAATAAGATTCATCTTCATAGCTTTCCTGCTTTCCTAAAACATTTGGAACAAATCTAAGTATAGAATCAATTATGGGAATAGCTGCCATTTCTCCACCTGTAAGGATAAAATCTCCAAGAGATAATTCCATATCTATATACTTATAAACACGCTCATCAATTCCTTCATAGTGTCCACATAAAAATATTAAATTTTCTTCCTTGGATAACTCCTTAGAGATTTCTTGATTAAAAGTCTTTCCTCTTGGTCCAAGAAAAATCACCTTTCCGTTATTTGTCTGCTTTGCGTACTTGATTGCATCAATAAGAGGCTGGGGAGTCATAACCATACCAGCCCCTCCACCATAAGGATAATCATCAACCTTTTTATGTTTATTTTTTGTAAAATCTCTTATATTTATACATTCAATCTGAATAATATTATTTTCCTTAGCTCTTCCAATAATAGAATGTTCAAATATTGTAAACATCTCTGGAAACAGTGTTAATATACTAATCTTCATCTAGCCACTGCCTTACTGGTTCAATAATTACCTTTTTTTCTTCAACATTTATTTCAAGCACTATATCTTCAAGTACAGGAATTAATAATTCTTTTGGTTTTTTTATCCAATAAACATCATTATTCTTTGTTTGGATAACATCATAAATTTTGCCAAGTTCATTTCCTTCTGTATCAACAACATCACTTCCTATAATGTCTGTTATATAATACATATCATCTGGAAGCTCTGGTTCATCTTCTCTAGAGACCATTAAGTATTGCTGTTTATATTCTTCTGCAGTATTCATATCATTAATTCCTTCAAGTTTTAAAATAACTCTATCCTTTTGGAATTTTACGCCTTCAATTTTTTTCCATTCATCTTTTACTAAGACTTTACCATATCTTTTAAAATTATTCGCATCATCTGTTAATACCATAACTTTAACTTCACCTTTAATCCCATGTGTATTAACAATCTGACCAACTGTGAAAAAATCTGTCATAAAAACGCCACCTTCTATATATAATTAAAGAGTTAGGAAAACTCCTAACTCTTTATATTAGATAATCTCTACTACTACTTTCTGACCTTTTCTAACTGCCACTGACTTAACAACAGTCCTAATGGCTTTAGCTATTCTTCCTTGCTTACCGATAACCTTACCCATATCTTCTTTTGCTACACTTAGCTCAAGAACTATAGTATCATCTTTATTAACCTCGTTAACTTTGACTTCATCAGGATTATCTACAAGAGACTTTGCTAATAATTCAACTAATTCTTTCATAATTTCTTCTGTAATAAATTTATTACAGAATTCACCTCCAAAAAATTACTTGTTAAGACCAGCTTGATCAAATAATCTCTTAACTACATCTGTAGGTTGAGCACCTTTCTTTAACCATTCAGTAGCTTTTTCTTCGTTCACCTTAACTTCTACTGGTTTAACAACTGGGTTGTAGTATCCAATTTCATCGATGAATCTTCCATCTCTAGGACTTCTTGAATCAGCAACGATTATTCTATAAAAAGGAGCTTTCTTAGCACCCATTCTTCTTAATCTTATTTTAACTGCCATTTTTTAATTTCACCTCCTTAAAAAGTATCTCTATAGGAATTAAATTATCCTCATCATTTATAATTAACTCATAAAAGGAAATTTACCAAGTAATCCTTTTTTACTTTTTTTAGTTAATGATTTGAATTGTTTCATATTCTTTTTCATCATTTCATAACCTTTTATAAGCTTATTAACTTCTTGAATAGTAGACCCTGAACCTAATGCTATTCTCTTCTTTCTTGAAGAAGATCCTATAACTAATTGTGGATTTCTTCTTTCCTTAAGTGTCATTGAGTAAATAATAGCTTCCATCTTGGCCATTTCCTTTTGTCCCTTTTCCATATCTAAGCCTTGAAGTTGCTCTGAACTAATTCCCGGAAGCATCTCCATAATCTTATTTAAAGGACCAAGCTTCTTCATTTGACTCATTGCTGTTAGATAATCTTCAAAATTTAATTCTTGATTCATCATCTTTTTAGCCATAGCTTCTGCTTCTTTCTCATCTATAGCTTCCTGAGCCTTTTCAATAAGTGATAACACATCACCCATACCAAGTATTCTAGATGCCATTCTGTCTGGATAAAAGACTTCAAAATCATTCATCTTTTCCCCAACACCAATGAACTTAATTGGCTTTTCAGTAACACTTCTAATTGATAGTGCTGCACCACCTCTAGTATCACCATCAAGCTTTGTTAAGATAACTCCACTTACATCTAATGCATTATTAAAGGTTTCTGCAACATTTACAGCATCTTGACCTGTCATAGAATCTACTACCAATAATATTTCATTTGGATTAACAGCTTCCTTGACATCCTTTAATTCCTGCATTAAATCTTCATCAATATGAAGTCTACCTGCTGTATCTATAATAATTACATTGTTTCCATTTTCTCGACCATGCTTTATACCTGCTTTTGCAATATCCACTGCAGAAACCTTATCTCCCATTTGAAAAACTGGAATATCGATTTGCTTTCCTACAACCTCTAATTGCTTTATAGCAGCTGGTCTGTAAATATCACATGCAACTAATAGCGGTTTTTTATTATTTTTTCTTAAGTTAAGTGCAAGCTTTCCACACATAGTAGTCTTACCAGCACCCTGAAGTCCTACAAGCATTATTACAGTTGGACCTACGCTTGAGTAATTAATTTTGCTTTCACTTGTTCCCATTAAAGCTGTAAGCTCTTCATTAACTATTTTTATTACTTGCTGACCAGGTGTTAAGCTTTCAAGAACTTCACTACCTACACATTTTTCACTAACTGTTGAAACAAACTTCTTAACTATTTTAAAGTTTACATCCGCTTCTAAAAGTGCAAGCTTTACCTCTCTCATTGCTTCTTTAATATCTTTTTCAGTAAGCTTTCCTTTACCTTTAAGTTTTTTAAAGGTATTTTGAAGCTTCTCAGCTAATCCTTCAAAAGCCATAACCAAACCTCCTAAAATTACAATTCTTCTAATTTATCTGATAATTTTTGCAACTCATCTTCTGATAATGAAAAACTATTTTTAAAATATTCAAGAAGATTTGCAATCTTTTCTTTATGAGCCATACTCTTTTGAAGCAAATGAAGCTTACTTTCATATGATAAAAGTGATTTATAACATCTCTTTATTAAATCATGTATAGCCTGACGACTAGTCTCATTTAACTCAGCTATTTCTGATAAAGACAAATCTTCATTATAATATAGCTCCATTATTTTTATCTGTTTGTCAGTTAATAAAGCTCCATAAAAATCCATTAATAACGAAATTTCTACTCTATCTTCCATCTCTATCACCTTACTCACAAATGAGATTTTATCAGATATATATATTGCTGTCAAGTATTTTTACTTAACACTTTTATTTTTTTATAATAATGCTTCTGCAAAACTTTCTGCATCAAATTCTTGAAGGTCATCAATTCCTTCTCCAACACCAATATATCTTACTGGA
Source organism: Clostridium sp. (assembly GCA_022767515.1). Taxonomy (GTDB): domain Bacteria; phylum Bacillota; class Clostridia; order Clostridiales; family Clostridiaceae; genus Clostridium. The sequence continues at coordinate 102,167 of JALENK010000076.1, read as the reverse complement.
ATATTTAACATTTGCTTTATTGAAATTACAACTCCACCTTTTGCAGTCCCATCTAGTTTAGTTAATATTATTCCATCAATAGGACATGCCTCCATAAATTGTTTTGCTTGAACTATAGCATTTTGTCCTGTAGTACCATCTAAAACCAATAAAGTTTCTTTATTTTCTTCACCATATTCTCTATCAATTATTTTATTAATTTTTGCAAGCTCATTCATTAAATTTTTCTTATTATGAAGTCTTCCTGCTGTATCACAGATTAAAACATCTGCATTTCTTGACTTAGCAGCTTGAACTGCATCAAATACAACAGCAGCTGGATCTGAGCCTTCATTATGCTTGATTAAATCTACTCCTGCTCTTTGACTCCATACCTCAATTTGTTCTATAGCGGCTGCTCTAAAAGTATCTGCTGCTGCAAGGACTACCTTCTTTCCTTCAGCTTTATTTTTAGCAGCAAGTTTACCTATAGATGTAGTCTTACCAACTCCATTAACTCCAATTATTAGCATAACCTTCTTTTGTTCTGCTTCTACTTGCGCACCCTCTAACATTATTTCTTTTATAATCTCTCTAAGTGCTGGAATTATAAGTTCTGTATCATTTATTTTCTCTTTTCTTATCTTATCCTTTAATCTATCTATGATTTCCATAGTAGTTTCCATTCCAACATCTGATGTGATTAATATTTCTTCTAATTCATCATACATATCATCATCAATTGCTACTGTTCTCTTTAAAACATGATTTATCTTATCTGTTAAGCCATTTCTAGTCTTAGTTAATCCCCCCTTTAATTTCTCAAACATTTTTCCAAATAATTTTGCCATAACTATATCTCCCCTTCTTGATTACAAATTTTTAGTTAAATCTACAGAAACCACTTTTGAAACACCTTTTTCTTCCATAGTAACACCATACATAACATCACTTGCTTCCATAGTACCTTTTCTGTGTGTTATTACTATAAATTGTGTACCCTTTGAAAATTCTCTTAAAAACTCTGCATATCTAAATACATTAGCATCATCTAAAGCTGCTTCAATTTCATCTAATATACAAAATGGTGTTGGTTTCATTTTTAATATTGCAAACATTAAAGCAATAGCTGATAATACTTTTTCTCCACCAGACATCAAATTAATATTTTGAAGTTTCTTTCCCGGTGGCTCTACATTTATATCAATTGTTGCTGTAAGCTCATCTCCCTCACCTAATATGAGTTCTGCACTACCACCCTTAAATAATTCTCTAAAGGTTTCATTAAAGTTTTTATTTAATATTTTAAAGTTTTCTTTAAATAACTTTTTCATATTTTCAGTAAGTTCACTGATAACATCTAAAAGCTCTTTTTTAGCCTTCTCTAAATCTTGCTCTTGAACATACATAAACTCATACTTTTCTCTAACTTCCTCATACTCTTCAATAGAAGCTAAATTTACAGTTCCAAGTGCTGTAATTCTGCCCTTTAATGATGCTACAGCCTCCTTATATTTCTGTGGTTCCTCAACTAAAACAGCTATATCCTTAGCTTCAGCTAAAGTCAAATTCATTTCTTCATTTAACTTTGTATATAAAGCATCTCTTTCCATTACCTTCTTAGTTTTTTCAATTTCCGACTTATTATAGTCACTTTCTTCTTTAGAAATAACTATTGTCATTTCATTTATAGAAGTCTCCTTTTGGTTCAATTCATCTTTAAACCTTGCCTTATTAACCTCTTCAACTTTAAACGATTCTTCTAATTCTATAATCAATTTTTTACTTATTTTAATATTTTCTTCATTAATCTTAATATTTTCTTCAAAATCAGCTATACTTTTTTGACTTTCAACATTTTCTTGTTCAATGTCCTTTTTCTTATATTCATATTCCTCTATTTCATTAACACATCTTAGCATTTCACCTGACTTTGAGGTCAAGCTTTCATCAAAAGCTGCTTTTTCAATCTTAAGCTCTGTTACTCTATTATTAACCTCTTCAATATTATTTTTATATTGAAACTGACTTTTTTCAAGCTCGCTTTCTTGCTCCTTATTAATAACATCTTCACCTTGAAGTGATTCTAATTCTTTATTTTTAGCTTCTAAAATCGAATTTAGCTTTTCTATTTCCTTTTTATTTCTAGTTAATTCATTCTTCGATACTTCAAGATTACCTTTTAATCTCTTGGTTTCATTTTTTAATGAAGCTAATTCACTTTCATATTTAGTTATTTCAATTGTTTTAGCATGAATTAAATCTCTATCATTTAAAATTTCTTCATCCAACTCTTTAGCTGAAGATTTTAAAGCTTCAAATTCATTACTTGTCTTTACAATCTCTGACTTTGTTTCAACTATCTTTTCTCCAAGTTCTTCTATCTGCCTCTTTCTTCCGAGAATATTAGTAAACTTACTTTGAGAGCTACCTCCTGTAAGTGCTCCACCAGGTGCGATATTTTCACCCTCAAGTGTTACTATCCTATAAGAATTTCCACTAACCTTAGAAATTACTAAAGCACAATCCATATCTCTTGCAACAATAGTTCTACCTAGTACATTATTTACAGCAATTTTATATTTTTCAGGATATGATACAATCTGAGAGGCAATCCCAATAAACCCATCTATTGAGGTTATTTTACTATCTAAATTAAGTACATTTCCCTTAATATTATTTAATGGTAAAAATGTAGCCCTACCAATTCTATTTTGCTTTAAATAATTAATAAGATTCTTTGCAATTATATCATTTTCTGTAATAACATTAGAAAGTGCTGCACCAAGTGCTGTTTCAATAGCTATTTCATATTCCTTACTTATAGTTAAAATTTCACCTAAAACTTTTGTTCCATCTGCTTTGGGTGCCTTTCCATTTTTTATATTTTCCATAAGGATTTTGACGGTTCTATTGTATCCCTCTAAATGTTTTTCTAAATTTTCTAGCATTGTCTTATTAGCTTCAAGTTCATTTAAACTTTTATTTAGCCTTCTAATGTTCTCATCAACTTTAGATGCTTTAATATTTATGCTAGTTATTTTCTTTTTCTTATCACTTATGCCCAGTTCTAAAAGCTTTTCTTGAGATTTGCTATTTTCAATTGTCTGTGCAATTCCCTCTATTGTTGCTAAATTTATTTTTATGTTACTTTCAACATTATTAAATGTTTTTTTTAATTCTTCAATCCTTAATGTTTTAGTTTTTATATCATTCTTAGTTAATAAAATAGCATTATTTATATCAGTATGACCTTTTAATATTTCAAATTGATTATCCTTTATTCTCTTTATGTTCTCCTCTATTTCATTAAGCTTTACAGAATAATTATTAGAAGTCTTTTCTAAATTTCTAATTTCATTTTCTCTTTGGACTTGTTCTTCTTTGCTTTTTTCTAATTCTTTTTCTAATATTATCTTTTTACTGTTTAAATCACTAATCTTATTTTTCAAATTAGAAACTTCAATATCATTTTTTTCAATATTAATATTTAAATTCTTAATTCTTTCTTCAATTAATTTTATATCATTAGTATAGTTACTAATTTTCTCTTTACTTAAATAATAAGTTTTTTTATTTAAATCTGTCTTCTTTTCTATTTCATCTATTTTATTCTTAAGTCTTGCTACTATTTCTTTTTCCTTGTTAAGCTTATCCCTCTTATCAGTCAAACTCTTTTCTTTTATTTCTAAATCTTTCTCAAAGCTTTCTAGAATTTTTTCAATTTCAGAAATATAAAATACAGAAAGAGACACTTCTTTTTCTTTTAGTTCATCAGCTAAATCTCTGTATTTTAAAGCCTTATCTCTCTCAATTTTTAAAGGCTCTAATCTTTCTTCATAAGTAGATATAATATCTTTAATTCTAACTAAATTATTATCTGTATTGGAAAGTTTTTTCTCTGCTTCTTCTTTTCTTGACTTATACTTAACTATTCCAGCAGCTTCTTCTAAAAGATTTCTTCTTTCCTCTGGCTTACCACTTAAAACAGCCTCTATTTTTCCTTGACCAATTAATGAATATCCTTCCTTACCTATACCAGTATCCATAAATAATTGAGTAATATCCTTTAATCTGCATTTAGTACCATTTAATAAATATTCTGTTTCTCCAGAGCGAAATATTCTTCTTGTGACTGTAACCTCATTATATTCTGTAGACAAGGAACCATCTTCATTATCAAGTGTAAGAGATACCTGTGCAAGACCTACTGGCTTTCTATATTGAGTTCCTGCAAAGATGACATCCTCCATCTTTCCACCTCTTAAAGTTTTAACACTCTGTTCACCAAGAACCCATCTAACAGAATCTGAGATATTACTTTTACCACTACCATTTGGTCCTACAACAGCTGTAACACCCTTTTTAAACCTTAATTCAGTTTTATCTGCAAAGGATTTAAATCCTCTAATTTCAAGAGATTTTAAGAACAAATTAATACCTCCTTATTAAAATATAGATGGAATAATGGTAATAATCATAACTATAACCATAAATATAGCTAACACAAGCATTGCCTTCTGCCTTGTTTCCCTTTTCATAATTCCCTCCTAAAATACTTTAATTTCTCCTCTTTTAATATCCTCATTAGTTATAACTTTTATTTTGTAACCTTCTTCTTTAAGCTTATTAAAATATTGCTTCTTATTTGCATACAACTTACTTATTTCCTTAGGATTAATTTCAACTGTTCCCATTTTAGAATCTTTTAATACATTCCTAATTTCTTCACAATATATACTACCTTGAACAAGTTCTCTAAAAGCAGGGTGAAATGGTCCTGCAACTACATCCTCTTTATCATTAATAGTTTCTGTAGGCTGAAGTCCTATTCTTATAACCTGAATATCATTTGCTTCATACATTTTATACATAATTTTTGATATTTCAACAGCTTGCTCTATAGTATAAGGTATATACTCTCCTCTATTATACATAGTTTCCATTGGAGTTTCTTTAATAACTAATGCTGGATAAATTCTTATAATATCTGGTCTCATCTCAATAGACTTATTTGTTGTTAATATATCAAACTCAAAATTATCATTAGGAAGTCCCGGCATTATCTGATGTCCTAATGTAATATTAAACTTTTTAATTAATTCAGATGCCTTTTGTACATCTGATACACTATGTCCTCTACCAGCTGAAACTAAAACTTCATCCACCAAAGACTGTACCCCAAGCTCAATTATATCAACATCATATTCCTTTAAGTAAGTCAATATATATTCATTTATATAATCTGGTCTTGTTGACATCCTAATCTTATCAATAAGCCCACTATCCTTATATCTTTTTGCAACTTCAAGCAGTTCTCTTTGCTTTTCTTCTTTTATTGCTGTAAAGGTTCCTCCAAAGAAAGATATTTCTACAGTAGCATTTTTTCTATCTATAGTTTCTAAATATTCGTCAGCAATACGTTCTACTGTCTCTGCTGTAACAGTATCATCAATTCCTGTTATCTTATGTTGATTACAAAAAACACAATTGTGAGGGCATCCCTCATGTGGAACAAATATTGGTATTATATAGTAGTTCTTACTCATTATACTCACCCGCATTTATTAGTGCTTGTTTTGCCGCATTCTGTTCAGCTTCTTTTTTACTAAATCCACTGCCTTTTCCTACAAGCTCACCATTTAAGTAAAGTTCAATAAAGAATTTTCTTCTATGTGGTGGCCCTTCAAATCCTGTAACTTCATATGTAATGTTAGCAGAGCCATTTCTTTGAATATATTCCTGAAAATACGTCTTAAAATCTCTAATTATTTGATTATTTATAGCTTTATAAATTATATCTTCAAAATTTTTCAAAATAAATTTCTTTGCCACTTCAAATCCTTGGTCTAAATATATAGCGGCAATTACAGCTTCTACTGCATCCCCTAAAATAGAAACCCTTTCTCTTCCGCCTGTTATCTCCTCACCTTTGCTCATTCTTATATATTTAGATAGTTTTAAATTATTAGAAATCTTATATAAGGAATTTTCGCAAACAATTAAGCTTCTAACTCTTGAAAGTTGACCTTCTGTCTTATCAGTATAGTGCTTAAATAAATATTCCGTAATAACAAGTTGTAATACAGAGTCTCCTAAATATTCCAATCTCTCATTATACTTTTCATTTGCAAATTGCTTAGCATATGAACTATGCGTTAATGCAATCATTATATATTCTGGATTTGAAAATTTTATATTTAAATTTTCTTCTATTTCACTTAAGTTAAAGTAATTCATTTTTCCACTCCTCTTAAGTTTATTCTTCAATTTTTAATTCTTAAAAATTCAAGAATAAACTGAAATATAAAATCCCGCATATAAGCGGGATCAATTATTCTTCATGATGATTATTTATATATGATACAACGTCACCGACTGTTTTAAATTTTTCTATATCTTCATCTGAAATTTCCATATCTAACTCTTCTTCTAAATTCATAATCAACTCTACTAAATCTAAAGAGTCAATATCTAAATCATCAATAAAATCAGACTCTAGAGTTATCTGTTCTTTATCAATACTTAATTTTTCTGCAATTATTCCTCTAACTTTCTCAAACATTGTATTCACCTCCATTACCTAATATGATAATATTATATAATTCTATGGAAGTCAAGACAGTTACTATTTAATCTATATTTTTTTTAATTTCTTGTTCAATTTTCCAAATAACATCCTTCTGATACAATAATCTAACTTGATTGAAAGCATTTTTAAATGCCTTATCATCAGAACTACCATGTGCCTTTACACATATTCCATTTACACCTAAAAATGGTGCTCCTCCAACCTCAGTGTAATCAAATTTCTTCTTTATATTACCAAAAACATTTGATAACATTTTTGCACCAAGCTTTGATTTGATTCCTGATGCCATTATTTCATCTTTTATTATACCAAATAGATTCATTGCAGTTCCTTCATACATTTTAAGTAACGTATTTCCTACAAATCCATCTGTAACCAAAACATTTACTTCTCCATTGGAAACTTCCCTTGGCTCTACATTCCCTACGAAGTTAGGTTCATTTTCCTTTAATAATTTAAACACTTCTTTTGTTAATGTATTTCCCTTTTCTTCTTCTGTACCTATATTAACTAATCCAATTGTTGGATTTTCTTTACTAAGCATCTCTTTGCAATAAACCTTACCCATTTTAGCAAATTGTACTAAATATGAAGGTTTACAATCAACATTGGCACCAACATCTACTATCATAAAATGCCCTTTTCTCCCTGGCATAATAGGTGCTAATGCTGGTCTTTCGACACCCTTAATTCTTCCAACAATAAAAGTACACCCTGATAAAAATGCTCCTGTACTTCCTGCTGAAATAACTGCATCACAGGTCTTGTCTCTAACTAATTCTAAAGCTTTAACAATACTAGAATCCTTTTTTCTTCTAATAGCTAAAGCAGAATGTTCATTAGGTGATATAACTTCCTTAGCATCCACTACAAATACTCTTTCTTTAGGATAAACATGCTTACTTAATTCCTCTTCAATTTGTTCTTTAGGACCTGTTATATATACATCTATGTCATCATATTCATTAGTAGCCATAACAACACCTTTAACAACTGCATAAGGTGCATTATCTCCACCCATTCCATCTATTACTATTTTCATGATTTTTCTCCTTTCATTAAAAATAAGCAATAAAATTTTGTTAACTTTTCTTCATTTTTCACAAATTAGTTTAAAGAAAAAGAAAGTCAATAGAGACTTTCTTTATTCTTCTGTTACTACAACTTCTTTTCCTTTATAGTAACCACAACTTTTACAAACTCTATGAGCTAGTTTCATTTCGTGACATTGAGGACATTCTACTATTCCTGGTATGCTTGCCTTAAAAGTTTGAGCTCTTCTTGAATCTCTTCTAGCTCTAAATGTCTTTCTTGCTGGATTTCCCATTATTACACCTCCTTATTATCTAACAATGCCTTTAAGCCTGCTAATCTAATATCTACATCTTCCACTTGACAAGTGCAAGTTTCCTTATTAAGATTTTTACCACAGCTTTGACATAGGCCCTTGCATTTTTCACTGCATAACCTTTTAATAGGTAAGGTTGAAATCATTGCATTTTCAATAATTTCAGTGATATCTACTGAATCACTCTTTACAAAGACAATTTCATCATCTGATTTACTTTCGTCATTCGTAAACCTTTCTTCTATATCAATATCTATTGGATAGATAAAGGTATCTAGACATCGTGAACACATCAACTCAAGCTTGGTTTTAACATTAAACTTAAGTGATATCACGTCATCTTGAACAGAAACCTTTCCTTCAACTTTAATCTTATCACTATATTTAATATCCTCACCATCATACACAAACGGTGCAGCTTCAACTTCATAAGAAATTTTCTTTTCTTTTTCTTTTTTTGTATTAATATCTGAAAATTCAATAATCATAAAAACCACTCCATTAAGTATTAACCAAATATATTCACAATCAAAAATTATTATATAAACTTAAAACACAAATGTCAAGTTATTAATTTAATAAATCTACAGTTTCTTTTGCAATCATTAACTCTTCATTTGTTGGTATAACATAAACTGACACTTTTGAAGTATCCTTTGAAATTTTTGCAATTTCTCCATTTACCTTATTTCTTTCTTCATCAAGTTCAATTCCTATAAATTCCATATTCTCTAAACATTCTTTTCTTGTAACATCAGAATTTTCTCCAACACCTGCTGTAAATACAACTGCATCTACTCCATTCATAGCTGCCGCATAAGCTCCGATTGTTTTTCTAACTCTGTAACTAAATATATCAAGTGCTATCTTTGCACGCTTATCTCCCTTATTATACGCTGCATCCTTAACATCTCTAAAGTCTGAACTTATTCCTGATACTCCAAGTGCACCAGATTTTTTATTTAAAATAGTATTTACCTCTTCAGCTGAATATCCCAAATCATTAATTAAGTATAATACAACAGCTGGATCTATATCTCCACATCTTGTTCCCATTTCTAGTCCTGCAAGTGGTGTAAATCCCATTGTTGTATCAATAGATTTACCATTTTTAACTGCTGTAATACTTGAACCATTTCCCAAATGACAAGTTATTATCTTTAAATCTTTAATATCTTTTCCTAAAATTTCTGCCATCTTTTGAGATACATACTTATGACTTGTTCCATGGAATCCATATTTTCTTATTCCATGTTCTGTATATAATTCATATGGTATTGGATATACAAAAGCTTCTTCTGGCATTGTACCATGAAATGCTGTATCAAATACAACTGCCATAGGAGTATCCTTCATTAATTCCTTGCAAGCATTTATTCCAATTATATTTGGTGGATTATGAAGAGGTGCTAACTTCACATAATTTTCTAAATCCTTCATGACCTCATCTGTAACTAAAACTGATTTTGAATACTTTTCTCCACCATGGACAACTCTATGTCCAACAGCAGATATTTCACCCATATCAGCAATTACTCCATTCTCTTTATCAACTAAAGCTTCAAGAACTAATTTGATAGCATCTTTATGATCCTTCATTGGAGTTTCAATAACATACTTATCTTTCTTTCCTATATTTTTTTGCTTTAATATAGAACCATTTATCCCTATTCTTTCAACTAACCCTTGTGCTAGTACACTCTCATCTTCCATATTTATTAATTGATATTTAAGTGATGAACTCCCACAATTTATTACTAATACCTTCATTATTTACCTCCTAATTTTTACCTGAAATTTTCCCTTCCATGGCTTGCACTGCTGTAATTGCCACAACATTAACTATATCATCAGAACTACATCCTCTAGATAAATCATTAATTGGCTTTGCAAATCCTTGACATATAGGACCTATTGCTTTTGCATGAGCAAATCTTTGAACAAGCTTGTAACCAATGTTTCCAGCTTGCAAATCAGGGAATATTAATACGTTAGCCTTTCCTGCCACTTCACTATCTGGTGCTTTTTGATCAGCTACTTTTTTTACTATTGCAGCATCAAGTTGCAATTCCCCATCAACTAACATTTTAGGTTTCTTCTCTCGAATTTTTAATGTCGCATTTCTAACCTTTGTAACTACCTCATGATCTGCACTTCCCATAGTAGAGAAAGAAAGCATAGCTACCCTAGGAACAAAATCATCTAATAATCTCTTGGTAGTTTCTGCTGTTGTAATTGCAATTTCAACTAATTGATCTTCATTTGGTACTGGATTAACAGCACAATCAGCAAAGAATAAAGTACCTTTTTCACCATATTCCTCATCTGGCAATTGCATAATAAAGAAACTTGACACAGTTGATACCCCTTTTGCTGTTTTTATTATTTGAAGACCTGGTCTAAGTAAATCTCCTGTAGTGTGTACTGCCCCCGAAACCATTCCATCTGCATCATCTAATTTAACCATCATTGTTGCAAAATATAAAGGATCTCTAACAATTTTCTCAGCCTTGCTTAGAGTCATACCCTTATTTTTTCTAAGTTCATAAAAAGCCTCAATATAATCTTTTAATCTATCTGATTCCTCTGGATTAATTATCTCAACATCTGATATATTAACGTTTAACTCTTTACTTCTAGCTAATATTTCATCTTTTTTTCCTATAAGTATTGGATATGCGTACCCTTCTTTAACTATCTTTTCTGCAGCTACAATTGTCCTTTCTTCCAGACCTTCTGGAAGTACTATTTTTTTCTTACATGTCTTTGCAGTTTCTAATATTCTATTTAATATTTCCATCCCCATTCTCCTTTCGCACAATATACCTTTACTTAATTATAATACTCCTTTAATAAGTACTTTTTCAACTCTTATTGAATAAAAAATATACTTTTCTAATTTTATTAGGTATAATTACTGAGTAAGTATTAATTTCAAGGAGTATTATATGAAAATAATAGGAATAATTGCCGAGTATAACCCTTTTCATTTAGGACATAACTATCACTTAAAATACGCTAAACGTGATTCCCTTTGCGAGGGTATAGTATGCATTATGAGTGGTAATTTCACACAAAGAGGAGAACCCACTTTAATAGATAAATGGAATCGTGCAAAATGTGCTATAGAAAATGGTATAGATTTAGTAATAGAACTTCCAATTGTATATGCTATGTCAACAGCCGAGAATTTTGCCTATGGTGCTGTAAACATTCTTAACAAAACAAAAGTAGTTGATTCTATTTATTTTGGAAGCGAACATGATGACATTAATTCATTAAAACTTATAGCTAATACACTAGTTAATGAAACTGATGAATTTAAATCTTTAATAAAAAAATATATGGATTCTGGACTTCCATTTTTTAAAGCACGAGAAAATACACTTCAAGCAATACTCAAAGATAAAGATATAGAATCAATAATTAATAACTCTAACAATATTTTGGCAATAGAATATATAAAAAGTATAATAAAGTTACAGAGTAATATAAATCCAAAATGCATAAAAAGGCAAGGAGCACTTTATAATGAAATAACATTAGAAAGTATTTTTCCTTCTGCTTCAGCCATAAGAAAATCATTACAAAACGAAAGTTCTTTAAATCAAATAAAAAACTCTGTACCTTGTAAAACCTATAACATGCTTAAAAACCTTTCAAATAACAACTATAACTTTGTCTTTCCCGAAATGATATTTAATAATTTAAAATACAAATTACTTACAGAAGGCTTTAAATTAAAAAACTTATCCGAAACAAAGGAAGGTATAGAAAACAAAATACTAAAAGAAGTAATAAATTCTACCTCATTAGATGAGTTGATTTTAAATACAAAAAGTAAAAGATACACCTATTCCTACTTATCAAGGCTTTTATCTTCATTTTATATTGGACTAGAAAATTATCCTATAAATGAAATTTTAAAAGAAGAGGATTATATAAGACCTCTAGCTTTCAACTCAAAAGGTGCAGAAATTTTAAAACAAATAAAAAATAAGAGCGACATAGAAATAATAACAAAACTTCCAAAACACATAGAAAATTCTAAGCTTTTATTAGATGTTTTAGCCACAAAAGCTTATTCCATACTAAATGCTTCGATTTCACCTATGTCAGATTATTATAAAAGTCCAATATTTTTGAAATAATAAAATGAAATAATTAATATAATACTAATAATTGGAGGGATTCAATGATTAGTATTTTATTTTTATCTATACTTGTTTTATTTTTCATTCTAATAAAAAAATTCAAACTAAGCTTCAATAAATTAATTATTTGTATTTTTTCATTGTTTATTATCATTTTTTTCATAAATATCAATTCTGCCATAGAGGGGGTCACTTCAGCCTCACTATTATGTGCAAATGCCATTATTCCAACAGTATTTCCTTTTTCAGTTATCTGCAATCTTATAATCAGCTACAACGGCATAAATTATTACTCTAAATTTCTTGAAAAACCAATATATAAAATACTTGGTCTTTCAAAAGCTTCAGCATTTCCCATAATTGCAAGTTTTCTGTGTGGCTATCCTTTAGGAGCCAAATACTCCTCAGAAATTTATGAAAAAGAATATATATCAAAAGAGGAATATTCTCGTCTAATAAATATTGCTACAAATTGTGGTCCTTTATTTATTGTAGGTTCAGTATCGTCTGCAATGCTAAACAATACTAACATAGGTTATTATTTATTAATTGCAAATTATTTATCAGTTATAATTATAGCCATTATAACTAAAAAAAATACTTACTCAAACTGCATAATTAAAAAAAATTTAGAAAATACTACTACTTCTTCTTTTGGAGAAAATTTCAAAAATGCTATTGATAATGCAATAAAAACAACCCTATGTGTAATCGGCTTTATATTAATTTTTGCTGTATTAATAAACATACTAAAAAATTCTATGTTATTTATTTCAGATATAAACAACATAGAATCTATATTAAACATCCCACATAATCTGCTTTCTGCTTTATTACTTGGATTAATTGAAATAACAACTGGTATAAAACTTATTTGCACAGTAAGTGCACCATTTGCCCTAAAACTTGCACTAATAAGCTTCTTATGTTCTTTTTCAGGTCTTTCAATAATAAGTCAAAGCCTTGCTTTTATCAGCAAAAACAACATCTGCATATCAAAATTTATTTTCCTTAAATTTTTTCAAGGAATAATAAGTTTTATAATCACTTATCTACTTTTTTCAATATTAAATTATTCAACCTTCACACTTTCTTTTTTTAATAATGATGTATTTTCAATAAATACTAATTATATTTCTATTATCATAAATATACTATTTTTAATTTGTTTTATATTTTGTATAAAACGAAGATAGCTATTCTTTCATATCATTTAATTCTTCAATATTTGCTTTTATTGTTGAACCAATAGTATTAAATTTATTTTCCACTTCAGTTGCTGCAATCTTAAAACTTTCTTGTAAATTTCTTATAAGTTCTACTTTTCTACTTTCTATTTCCTTATCAAGCTCTGCTAATATATCTAGAGAATATTCCTTAGCACCTAGCCTCATTTCCTTAGCTTCTCTCCTTGCTGTATTTACTATTTCTAAGGCTCTCATTTTAGCATCTTTAACAATATCATGATTTTCAATATTCTGCTTGATTATTGCAGCTGAAGTGGTTTGAGCCTTATCATATTCTTTTTGAGCTTTATCATATTCCCTCTGCGCTTCTGTTAGTATTCTATTTTTTTCTATTGCTACCCATTTAGCTTTTTTAAATTCATCTGGAAGATAATTAATTACCTGATCTATAGCCTCTGTCATTTCCTTTTTATCGACCATGATTTTCCCACTCATTGGAACACTCTTAGCTCTTGTAATAGTGTCTTGTATATATTCTAATAAATCTAAAACGTTGCTATTTATTTCGCCTTGTGACATTTTCGACCACTATCCTTCCATCTTTTTTTTAATTGCTTCTTCAACAACCTTTGGAACAAGTCCATCTAAATTCCCATTAAATCTTGAAACTTGTTTAACTGCTGACGAACTTAAATATGAATATTGTGATGATGTCATCATAAACAAAGTCTCTGTACTAGGATCTAACTTAGTATTCATAAGTGCCATCTGAAATTCATATTCAAAATCTGAAAATGCTCTTAATCCCTTTAAGATTACTGATGCATTATGTTCTTTTACAAAATCTACTAATAAGCCATGAAAACTTACAACCTCAACATTTTTAAATTGCTGTGTAGTTTTTTTAATAAGTTCAACCCTTTCATCTATTGTAAATAATCCCTTTTTATCTACATTTATCAAAACACCTACAATAAGCTTATCAAATATCTTTGCACCTCTCTCAATTATATCAAGATGCCCATTTGTTATTGGGTCAAAACTTCCTGGATATACTGCAACCTTCATCTATTTCCCCTCTTTTTTATATAGGCATACTGTTGTATTGCCATATTTCTTCTTCTTTATTAGTTCAATATTTTGATATCCTTCATATGCCTCTTCAATAGAATCAATCTTAGTAACAATAATACCATCATCTGATAACATATTGTTTTCTGAAACTATTTTTATTACTTCTGGTATCATTTCCTTGCAATATGGTGGATCTATAAATATAATATCAAAAAACTTGCTTTTAATCTTTTCCGATTTTATTACAGAATAAGAATCAGAATTATAACAAAAACAAAAATCAGCAAATCCTAAATTATCTATATTTTGTTTAAGAAGAGGAAAAGTCTGTGCACTTTTATCTATCAAATGTACCTCTTTAGCTCCTCTACTTGCTGCTTCTAACCCTAAACTTCCTGTTCCTGCAAATACATCTATTACAATTGCATCCATTAAATATCCCTGTATCATACTGAACATTGCTTCCTTGACTCTATCTAAGGTTGGCCTTGTTTCAAGCGTTGGTGGAGATAATAATTTACGTCCCTTTGCTTTTCCAGCTATTATTCTCATAACATTTCCTCCAAATTTATATACTTATTCTATTATAATGTATATTATACATACAATTAATTAAAACACAAGAAATTATTACTACTTTCAATTGATTTTTCTAGTGCCTTTACTAATTCTTTTGATTTATTATCATCACTTAAAATAATCTGTTTTGCTTCTTTCATAGCACATTTTAATATATTAATATCATTAAATAAATCTGCAAGCAAAAGTCCTGCATCACCACTCTGTTTCATACCAAATATTTCACCTGACCCCCTAAGCTTTAAATCCTGCTGTGAAATATAGAAACCATCAGAGGATTCAGTCATAATCTTCATTCTTTCTTTAGTATTTTTAGCCTTAGCATTTGCTATAAGAATGCAGTATGACTTATATTTTCCTCTTCCCACTCTACCTCTGAGCTGATGAAGCTGTGCAAGTCCAAACCTTTCAGCACTTTCAATTATCATCACTGATGCATTAGGAACATTTACACCAACTTCAATAACTGTTGTAGAAATAAGAACTTTAGTTTCGTTATTTTTAAACCTATTTATAATTTCTTCCTTCTCTAATGGCTTTAGCTTTCCATGAAGAATTTCCATACTAACATCTTTAAATATTCCTTCTTTTAATTCATTATAAAGCTTTTCAACAGAATTAATCTCAAGCTTATCATCCTCTTCTATTAAAGGACATACAATATATACTTGCCTTCCACTTTTTATTTCCTCAAACGCCATATTATAAGCTTGCATTTTTTTATCTTCTTGTATAAATTTTGTATCAATCTTCTTTCTTCCTGGTGGAAGCTCATCTATTACCGATACATCTAAATCAGAATATAAATATAATGCAAGTGTTCTTGGAATAGGCGTTGCAGTCATAACTATTACATCTGCTCTCTTTCCCTTATTAATAAGCTTACTCCTTTGCTCTACACCAAATCTATGTTGCTCATCTGTAACTATAAGCCCCAATTTATTTATTTCTACATTTTCTTGAATTAAGGCATGTGTTCCAATAACTATAACTGGTCCATCCTCTTTAAGTCTTTCTTTTATTCTTTCTTTTTCTTTAGCCTTAGTACTACCTGTTAAAAGCTCTATCTCCATATCGAAACTATCAAAAAGCTTTTTAGCCTCTTCAAAATGTTGCTGGGCTAATATTTCTGTTGGTACCATAAGTACAGACTTATATCCATTCGAATAAGCATTGAAGATTGCAATAAATGCTACTATTGTTTTTCCACTTCCAACATCTCCTTGAACTAGTCTATTCATACAACTATTACTCTTTTGGTCTAGTAGGATTTCTCTAACAGCCTTGGTCTGTGCATTAGTTAAGCAAAAAGGAAGCTTTTCTTTAAATTTTCTTAAATGGTCATTCCATGGAATGCTTATACCACTATTGTTAGTTTTATTTCTTTTCTTTATAATTAAAAGCTTCAAAGCATATGTAAACAATTCTTGAAACTTTAATCTATCAATCGCTTTATTTAAAAGGGTTCTTTCTTTAGGAAAATGAATCTGTCTTATAGCTTCATCAAGCGAAATCAATTTATACCTATTAACAATTTCACTTGGCAAATTTTCATTTATAATAATATTATCAAGTACATAATTTATTAACCTCGATATTGCTTTCTCAGTTATATCTCCCTTTAGTGGATACTTTGGAATTATCTCACTCTCTTTGGCGTTATTACATCCAATTATAGGATTTATTACTTCTACACTTCCATTTGTAAGCTTTTTAAACTTACCAATCAAGCAATAACTCTGACCTATCCTATAATTCTTTTTTATATAAGGCTGATTAAACCATTTTCCAAGTACTATATGACCTTTAAAATCAAATTGAATTGTTGTTATTGTCTTTCCTGTTTTAGTCCTAATATCACTTTTAAAGGAAACTGTAGTAACCTCAAGCATCTGCTTCTGATTAAAATCAATTTCTTCAAATTCAATATCACTATTTATATATTCATAGTCTCTTGGAAAATATAATAACAAATCCAAGATATTAAAAACCGATATTTTATTAAACTTTTCTTCTACCTTAGGACCAACTCCTTTCAAGGTAGAAATCGAACTATATATATCCATACCTCTTCACCTATATACTCAACAAAAGCACCTTAAAAGGTGCTTTTATCTTTACTCAACTGATATAAAGAAAGAATAAATTGGCTGATTTCCTTCATAATACTGTATATCAAAATCTCTATACTTTTCTTCAAGTTTAGATACAAAGCCCTCTACTTCTTCCTCTGTTATATCTTCTCCATAATATAGTGTAATTAATTCACTATCATCATCAATCATATCTTCAATTACTTTTTCAGCAACTTCTAATGTATCTTCTCCAACTTCTAAAATCTTTCCTTCCACTAAACCAAGTTTATTTCCAGATTCAATAACCTTACCATTAACTTCTGTATCTCTAACAGCATAAGTAACCGAACCAGTTTTAACAGTTTCCAAAATTTCTTTAAGATTTTCTTCATTTTCATTTACATCTATATTATAATCAAACATTGTAATACATGCTACTCCCTGAGGAATTGATTTTGTTTCAATCACTCTTATATCCTTATCAGAAATTTCTGCCGCTTGATTTGCAGCCATTATTATATTCTTATTATTAGGGAATACGAAAATATGCTCTGCATTTATTTTATCAATACATTCTAGAATATCTTGAGTAGATGGATTCATTGTTTGACCACCTTCAATAATATAATCAACTCCTAAATCCTTAAAAATTGCACTTATACCAGAACCCATTGCTACTGCAATAAATGCAAATTCTTTTGCTTCTGTCTGTGCTACTTCATCTTTTTTCTCATTAGCACCCTCAACTAATAATTCTCTGTGCTCTTCTCTCATATTATCTATTTTAATCTTTGATAGCTCACCATAAGTAACTGCTATTGAAAGTACTTGACCCGGATCATTTGTATGAATATGTACTTTAATAACATCATCATACCCTACAACTATAACACAGTCACCTAAACCTTCAATTTTACCTTGAAATTCCTTTGCAAGTGAAGCCTCACCCAAAATAATAAATTCTGTACAATAACCAAATTTAATATCTGCTTCTTCTGTTGATTGTGCTCCAACCTTTGTTCCTGCTGCTATATTTACATCTTTTATTTCAGCTACAATATCATCTTTCAATGCCTGAAGCATACCTTCTATAATAATGTATAATCCCATACCACCTGAGTCTACTACCTTAGCCTGCTTTAAAGCTGGTAACATATCTGGTGTCTTATCAAGCATTTCCTTTGCTCCAGCTGAAATTTCTTCTAATAATTCCACTATATCTTTGGTATTACTTTTAATAGCCTTTTCTGCAGCTGCCCTAATAACTGAAAGTATTGTTCCTTCTGTTGGTCTCATAACAGCCTTATATGCTGAAATCTGTCCTTCATTAAATGCCCTTGCTACTATTTGAGCATCAGCTTCATTTACACCCTTAAATCCATTTGAGAAGCCTCTTAATATTTGAGATAATATTACCCCTGAGTTTCCTCTAGCACCCATTAAAGCACCCTTTGCTAATACTTTAGCCACTTCTTGAATTGAATCTGAATTTAATTTTTCTATTTCCTTAACTGCTGCTCTAAAAGTCATTGACATATTCGTTCCTGTATCTCCATCTGGTACTGGAAATACATTTAAAGAATTAACAAATTCACTTTGCTCCATCAATTTATTATTAGCATTAACAACCATGTTATATAAATCATGCCCATTAATTTTTTTACACTTCATAAATTACAAACCCTCCTAGATTCTTACAGCTTGAACGTTAACAGTAATTTCTGACACTTTTAATCCTGTATAATTTTCAATATTGTATCTAACCTTTTGAATAATATTACTTGCTATTTCAGATATTTTATTTCCATACTGAACCATTACAAATAATTCTATATTTAATTTATACTCATCAACTAAAGTAACCTTTACACCTTTACTTAAATTTTCCATCTTCATTAGTTCCCAAAAACCTGAACCCTTTGAGACCATTCCAACCACACCATAGCATTCCATAGTTGATAAACCAACTAACTTTCCTATAACCTCGTTAGAATAACTTATACTTCCGATTTCATTTGAAAATCCAACCATACTAATTCCTCCTACCTTTATAAGTAGTTTCATTATAAACCATTTTTATAAATAAGTATATAGTGTAAAATTTGTAAATATAAAAATTTATATCCAATTAAATTTTTCTTGCATTTTTTTCTTGCATTAACATATTACCATATGATAAAATAAATTTGTCTTATGGACTAAAATTATTAATTATATTATAAGGAGGTGTTTTCAAGTGGCAAGAAGATGCGAGATATGTAATAAGGGTGTTGTAGCTGGAGTACAATTCAGTCACTCTCATCGTCAATCTAAGAGAACTTGGGCTCCTAACATAAAAAGAGTAAAGGCAGTCGTTAATGGTACACCAAAAACTGTTCATGTTTGTACTAGATGTCTTAGATCTGGAAAAGTACAAAGAGCTATATAGTTTCTATAAAAAAAGCATCAGTATATCTGATGCTTTTTTTATGTACTTTTATTTTCTTCTAAAGAATTTTATTATATTTGATAAAAATTTAGGAAGTTTTATTGCTATAATCTTCATTATATTCCTCTAATAATTTCTATATTTTATTATATGAAAAAAAATCCAAATGATTACTATTAATCATTTGGATAAATTACCATTATTATTCCTTTATCAAAAGAAATTTCAATATCATCTTTTAAAAACACATTACATATAGCCCTTGGCTCAAACAGTGTCATATCATAATTTTCTAAAGTATACATAGCTTTCTTAATAGTAAAATTCTTCACAACTTCACTAACCGCATGAAAACTTATGAGACTTCCTTCTTGACCAACCAAAGATGTACTCCTATCAACTAAAAATATTCTATTATTATCATCAATAATTTCTAAATGAATATTATCTTTTAAGGCCTTTAACATTATTCCTATATTCCCTAGCATATGGTCCACTCTTGTTCCGGTTGCTCCAAATAATATTACCTCTTTAGCCCCCATCTCTACTGCCTTTCTATATGCTAAATCAGTATCTGAATAATCCTTTTCAGGCTTAAATTTTTCTATGGTTATACCTTTATTAATATAATAATCAAGAACCAATCCATTTATTGAATCAAAATCTCCAAGTATTACTCTAGGTTCAATTTGATTTTCATAAAGACAGTTACAGCCTTTATCAACACCTATAATAAAATCATCTTTTTTTAAATATCTGTCTAACAATTCTTTTGACGGACTATTTCCGCCTGTTACTATTACTGCTCTCATAATAAATTATAGAGCTTCTCTTAAAGCTTTGATATTTTCTTCTATTTCATCGTTTTTAAATACAGCTGAACCTGCCACAATTACATCTGCACCAGCCTCTACAATTTGCTTGATATTAGTCTTGTCAACTCCACCATCTACTTGTATATGTAAATTTTCATTGTATTTTTGCTTCATTTCAAATACTTCTTTAATTTTGTTTATTGCATAAGGAATAAATTTCTGTCCTCCAAATCCTGGATTTACTGACATAATAAGAACCATATCTATTTCAGAAATTATATCTTTCAAAACACTAACTGGTGTTCCTGGATTAAGTGCAACTCCAACTTTAACTCCCTTTGATTTTATATATTGAATAGTTCTATCAATATGCTTTTCAGCTTCATAATGGACTGTGATTAAATCTGCTCCTGCTGATACAAAATCATCTACAAATCTATTTGCTTCCTCTACCATTAAATGAACATCAAAAATTCTTTCTGTCTTATTTCTGATTGACTTCATTATTGGTGCTCCAAATGAAATGTTTGGAACAAACTGTCCATCCATAACATCAATATGAACCCATTCTGCACCTGCTTCTGAAATTCTCTTAACATCCTCTCCTAATTTTGAAAAATCTGCTGATAAAATTGATGGCGATAATATCATCATTTATACTTCCTCCCACTTGTTATTTCTTCTAATGTTTTTATGTAAAAATCATATCTATGATTATTTATTATACCTTCTTTTACTTTTTCTTTCACTATACATCCTGGTTCCTTATAATGTAAACATCCTCTAAACTTACATAGATTATTATACTCTTCAAAATCAGGAAAAGTATACTTTAAATCCTCTTTTTCTATAAATGAAATATCTAACGTAGAAAATCCTGGTGTATCCACTAAATAACCATTACTTATTTCTATAAGTTCACTATGCCTAGTTGTATGTTTTCCTCTTTTTAATTTTTCACTTATATTTCCAGTCTCCATATGATATTCATCAGAAAGTGCATTTATAAGTGTAGATTTTCCTACACCAGATGGTCCACATAAAACTGTAATATTGTTCTTCATTTTATCTTTCAATACATCAATTCCTATTTTTTCTCTTGCATTAATAAATACAACTTCATAACCAACATCATTAATTTTATTTTTTATCTCTTCCTTCTCTTTATCAGAAACCAAATCCATTTTGTTTAAACATACTATTGGTTTAATATTATTACTTTCGCATAATATCAAAAACTTATATAACAAATCAAAATTTATATCTGGACTTTTCATCGCAAACACCACAAATGCCAATGTAACATTAGCAACAGCAGGCCTAATAAGTTCTGAGTGTCTAATATGTATTTCATCAATTACGCCTTTATTTTTATCTATCGCTATCTTAACATTATCGCCAACTAATGGTTTTAATTTATTCTGTCTAAACTTTCCTCTTGCTTTACATTCAATAATTCCTTCATCAGTCTTAACATAATAAAATCCACCAATTCCCTTAATTATTTTACCTTCCATCAATAATCTCCTTTTTATATACATACATATATAATAACCACTATTCACATAAAAATGCAAGAAAAAATAAAAACTACTTACCTTTAAGATACACTCTTAAAAGTAAGTAGTTTTTTACTTTCTACTCAGCATCACTTGGTATACTAGTTGTATACAAAACTATTGCATCATTTTTTGATATTTTAGCACCCGCTGGACTCCAATGTGTTATATTAGCAGCCGAATCACCGTCAATAGAAATATTAGTATAACCTAACGATCTTAAATACTCTGCTGCATCTTCTGCTGTCATTGATGTATTTATATATTCATCTAAAGAATGTTTTTCCTCCACTGGTGGAGTTACTGGTTCTTTGTATTTTCCTACTGTTATTGTTATAACTGCATTTTCAACTACAACAGTTCCTTCAGCATGAGATACTGCAACTACTATGCCGTCTTGAGTTTTATCACTAACTTCTTTTTCTTGAACTTTATATTGTAACTTCTTTTGTGTCAAAATAGAAACCGCTTCATCTCTTGACTTACCATATAATGTTGGAACAGTAACATTCTTTATCTTCTTTCCTTTACTAATATATACTGTTACTTTAGTATCCTTAGTTATCTCTGATTTTGCCTTTGGCTCAGTTCTTATTATCGAATCAGCTTCTATATCATCACTATATTCGTATTCATAAGTTACATTTTGAATTTGATTTTTATTAAAGAACCTCTTTACATCTTCATAACTTGAATCAGCAAAATCAGGCATAGTTAATTTTTCAGTACCAGAACTTGTAATTACCCTTACTTTTGTACCCTTTGCTACCTCTGTACCTTGAGCAGGATCACTTTCAACTATAGTTCCTTCTTTTTCATCACTTTTTGTAGTACCCGCATCAACTATCTCTAAACCAATCCTTTCAAGAGCAACCTTGGCTTGATCATAAGTCATTCCCTTTATATCTGGAACTGTTACCTTATCACTACTAGCACTACTACTTGTTCCTGTTGTACCACCAAAAGCAAAGAATGCAATTAAGAATATTGCTACAACTCCAACCAAACCACCTAAAATTGCAAACAGAACCTTCTTTACATTATTCCCACGCTCGTCATCATCTTCTTCATCGTCGTCATCATCATAATACTCATCATCATCTTCATATTCATCATCATCATAGAAGTCATCATCTTCTTCTACTTGTTTCTTTACATTAGCTTCATTTACATCAACTACAGGTACTTTCTTATTAACCGCATCCATTATTATTGTCTTTCCCTGTGCTTCCTCTTCATTCTCATCTATACTATCTGCAAGAACAACATCTGGATCCGCCTTTATTTTTTCCAAATCAACTAACATTTCCTTAGCAGTCTGATATCTTTTACTTGGATCCTTTGCCATTGCCTTTAATATTAAAACATTTAAACTTTCAGGAATTTTTGTATTAAGTTTTTTTGGTGGAACAGGTTCTTCTTGTATATGCTTTAGTGCTATTGTAACTGGCGAATCTGCATCAAATGGAACTTTACCTGTAACCATCTCATACAATACTACTCCTAATGAATACAAATCAGTTCTCACATCCACCTTACTACCTGTTGCTTGCTCTGGTGAAAAATAATGAGCTGACCCCATAATTGTAGTTGTTGATGTAAGTGTTGCTGAAGTTGAAGATTTTGCTATCCCAAAATCAGTAACCTTTAAAAGTCCATCTTTTGTTATTAACATATTTTGTGGTTTTACATCTCTATGAATTATTCCATTTTTATGTGCACAATCTAGTGCTCTTGCAATTTGAATTGCTAATGTTAAAGCATCTTCATAATGAACTTGACCTTTAAATTTTATAAGTTCCTTTAGTGTACTTCCATCTACATATTCCATAATTATATAATTAGTATCTTCTTGACTTCCCACATCTAATATATTAACTATATTATTATCAGATAAAGTAGCAATTGCTGTTGCTTCTATTTTAAATTTCTTAACTACATCTGCATTATCTGAAAACTCACTTTTCAAAACTTTTGCCGCTACATTTCTGTTTAATTTTTTATCCATCGCCTTATAAACAATGGACATTCCACCTTCACCAATCTGCTCTAAGATTTCATATCTTCCACCTAATATCTTACCTATCATCTTTCTCTCCTCCAAATAATAATACAGTTATATTATCTCTTCCCCCATTTTCCTTGGCTTTATCTACAAGTTTATCACATGCAATTTCTAGATTTTTTTCCTTACTTAATATCTCATATATAGAATCAATATTTACTTCATTTGTAAGTCCATCTGTACATAACATAAATAAATTATAAACATCTTTTTCTACAATGAAAATATCAACATCTACATGTCTATGTGTTCCTATAGCTCTTGTAATTATATTCTTTTTAGGATGAGTTATTGCTTGTTCTTCAGTAATTGTTCCCATATCTACGAGTTCTTGAACAAGTGAATGATCTTTAGTTATCTTTTTAATTCTTTCATTATTTATTGCATAGGATGAGCTATCTCCAACATTTGCTACTATGACTCTATCATTTAGCTCCAAACAAGCAGTAATAGTAGTACCCATACCAGAAAGAGATTCATTCTCTGCAGCCATATTATATACATCACAATTAGCTTTACGTATCGCATTTTTAAGAACTTCTTCTGAATCTTCTTCTGAAAAATTTTCATTTATGTATTTTATTACACCTTTAGAAGTAAGTTCACTAGCTATCTCTCCTGCTTTATGTCCACCCATTCCATCACATACTACATATATATTATAATCATCAGATTCATAATATAAACAATAATCCTCATTATGATTTCTAACTATACCTTTATCAGTCAGCATACTTACCATATAACTGAACCCCCTTAAATTTAATATTAATCATTAGCTTTTTCTAGATAGCTTCTTCTAAGCTGTCCACATGCTGCATTAATATCTGATCCCATTTCTCTTCTTACTGTAACTTCTATTCCAAAATTCAACAACTGTTTTTCAAATGCCTCAATTGTTTGAGGTGAAGACTTCTTAAATTCATTTTCTTTAATCTCATTTACTGGTATTAGATTAACATGACACAACATTCCTTTTAGTAACTTTCCAAGAGATTTTGCATCTTCTATACTATCATTAACACCCTTAACTAAAGAATATTCAAAAGTCACCCGCCTATTTGTTTTCTCTATATAATATTTACATGCTTCGATTATCTCAGAAATAGAATATTTATTTGCAATTGGCATAATTTCTCGTCTTTTATCATCACTAAAAGCATGAAGTGAAATAGCTAAAGTTATTTGCATAGCCTTATCTGCTAAATCATATATTTTAGGAACAATTCCACAAGTAGATATAGTAATATGTCTTTGTCCTATATTTAATCCATAATCTGCATTTACTAATTCTAAAAACAATAAAACATTATCATAATTATCAAATGGCTCTCCACTTCCCATTAATACAACATTAGAGATTCTATCATTAACAACTTTCTGAGCTGTTAATATTTCTGATATAATTTCTCCTCCTGTCAAATCCCTAACCTTGCCATCAATAGTAGAGGCACAGAACTTGCATCCCATTCTACATCCAACTTGTGTAGAAACACATACTGAATATCCATGCTTATACTTCATAATTACTGATTCAATAATATTACCATCATTAAATCTTAGAAGCATTTTTTTAGTCCCATCAAATTTAGATTCAAATATTTTTTCTATCTTAGGAAGTCCTATATAAAAGTTTTCTTTTAATTTTGCAATCAAAGTTTTAGGAAGATTTTTCATATCTTCAAAATCTTCCACACCTTTATATATCCATGAAATAACTTGTTTTGCACGAAATTTACTTTCATCATTTTCAAGCATCCAAACTTCTAATTTTTCAATAGTATAATCTATAATATTATTCATATATCACACCTATAGTTTTCTTATTTTTGCTATATAAAATCCATCCATATATTCATTAGGTAAAACTGTTAATGTTCCTATATTACTATATTTTAAATTATCGCCCTTACCAACAAAAACTTTTTCAATCTTGGCATCTTTATGTTTACTTAAGAACCATTCAATATTTTCATCATTTTCTTCTTTATTTAATGTACAAGTAGAGTATACCATTATTCCATCTTTCTTTAAATATTCCCAAGCATTGTCTAAAATTTCTCTTTGAACAGGAATAATATCTCTTAAATCCTGTCTTACCTTATTCCATTTTATTTCTGGTTTCTTTTTTATAATACCAAGACCAGAACAAGGAGCATCAACAAGTACTCTATCTGCTAAAGAAATCAATTCACTATTTGTCTTAGTTGCATCCATCTGAGCAACCTCTATATTAGTTATTCCTAATCTATTAGCATTATCCTTTATTAAGTTTAATTTATTCTCATATAAATCAAAGGCTAATACCCTTCCCGTATTATTCATAATTTCTGCAATATGTGTTGTCTTTCCACCAGGTGCACTGCATAAATCTATCACCACTTGATTTTCTTCTAAATCTAATAATGGTGCTACAAGCATTGCACTTTCGTCTTGAACTGTAATCTTACCTTCAACAAACAAAGGATTATCAAGAGGGTTGCTTCCACCTTCAATCATAATAGCTTCAGGACATACATAACCTTCATCAACTGTATATCCTAAATTTTCAAGAGCTTCAAAAGCATCATCATATTCTGTCTTTAAAGCATTAACTCTTACTGTTACACAAGGTGTATTATTTAAATTATGAAGCATTTTTAATGTTTCTTTTTCACCATATTGCTTTATCATTAATCTTATCATCCAAGAATTAAAAGAAAACTCATAAGCCATTTCTTCAATTTTATTTCTAAATTCTAGCTCTAAAGATGACTTAACTTCAGTATAACTATTCAAAATCCCATTAACAAGCTTTGCATCCTTCTCTGATACTTCCTTAGCAAGTTCAACAGCCTCATTACATGCTGCATAATTTGGAATCTTATCTAAATACTGCATTTGATAAACCGCAACTCTTAATATATTTAATGTCTTTTTATCCATAACTGATATATCTTTAACAAAATGTGCAATTATCATATCTAAGGACTTTAATCTTCTTAGTGTTCCATAAACTAATTCTGTTACTAAGGCCTTATCTTTGTCAGATAAATTAGATGCATTTAATTCATTAGAAAGTATTATATTAGAATATGCTCTCTCATTTAATACCCTTTCCAAAATATTTACTGCTGTTTTTCTACTCATACATTAAACCTCTTATTTCTATTTATTTCTATTTGTTTATACTATTATATCTTTAATTTAGCAAATAACCAATACTTAAGAGTAAAATTTATAAATTTAGTCTCTACTTCTACTAATTAATATTAATCTTAATAATTGTAATATTGCTGTTAATGCTGCCGCTACATATGTAAGTGCAGCTGCACCTAATACCTTTTTAGCTCCTATCACTTCATCCTCATATAGTATATTACTATTTTCTAATACCTTTAATGCTCTCTTAGATGCATTAAATTCAACCGGAAGTGTTACTACAGTAAATAAAACGGCTAAAGAAAATAATATTATACCAACATTTACTAATGGCTTATATCCTAATATTAATCCTAAAATAAACATTACTATTGAAAGACTAGAGCCAAAACTTGATATAGGCACCATTGCTTTTCTTAATTCTAATGGTGTATAGTGTTCTTTATGCTGAATTGCATGACCTACCTCATGAGCTGCAATACCTGCCGCTGATATCGACCTTCCAGAATAAACGTCTTTTGACAATCTAAGTACCCTTTTAGTCGGATCATAATGATCCCCAAGCTCTTTATTTATAACTTCAATAGGCACATCATATAGTCCCTCTTTATCTAATATCATTCTAGCAACCTCAAAGCCTGTATATCGATTTCTCATATATAACTCTTTATACTTAGAATATGAACTCTTTACTTTAAACTGTGCAAAAATACTTAATATTAAAGCCGGAATAATTAACAACATTGTAGGATCATAATACATTCTAAACATGCAAATTCAGCCTCCTCTATATTAATTTTTCTCCTTCTAAGATATCATGCCCATTTAAATATTCATGAACCTTCAAAGGCTTTCCATTTGGAAATTGTATTTTTTTAATCAACAAACATTTATCCTTGCAAGACACCTTTATGCCTTTCTTACTAACTTCTAAAATAGTTCCATTTTCTTTATCAGAATTTTCATTTAGTATTTCTGATTCAAATATTTTCATCTTTTTTTCTTGATAATTTGTATATGCTATAGGCCAAGGATTTAAGCCTCTAATTAAATTATGGACATCTTCAGCTTTTTGATTCCAATTAATTAAAGCCATTTCCTTGTCTAACATCTTTGCATAAAAGGTATCCTCTGTTTGTTTCTCACCTTTTATTGTTCCCAATTCAAGACCACTTAATGTATCTAAAAGCAATTTACTTCCACTTTCTTTTAAAATATCATACAATTCTCCTGCAGTCATTTGATCAGTTATCTCTACTTCTTCTTTAAGAAGCATATCTCCAGTATCTATACCCTCATCCATAAGCATTGTAGTATTTCCTGATAGTTTTTCGCCCTTAATTATCGCCCAATTTATAGGTGCTGCTCCTCTGTATTTAGGAAGAAGTGACCCATGAAGATTAACACATCCATACTTTGGTATATCTAGAATTTCTTTAGTTAAAATTTGACCAAAAGCTATAACTACAATAAAATCTGGTTTTTCTTCTTTTATTTTTTCTATAAGTGCCCTATCTTCTCTTATTTTTATAGGCTGATAAACTGGTATATCATGTTTAAGTGCTACTTCTTTAACAGGAGAAATAGCCATTTTCTTTCCTCTTCCCTTTGGCTTATCTGGTTGCGTAATAACAGAAATAACTTCATACCTTTCTATCAGTTTTTCAAGAGAGGGAACAGCAAAATCGGGAGTACCCATAAATACTATTTTCACTTTTCTTCCTCCATCTCTAATTATATTTCTATATTTTTTCCTTGCTTGACTTTTTGTTCTTTAACTCTATCTATATATAATACACCATTTAAATGGTCATTTTCGTGACAGATAGCTCTAGCAAATAATTCTTCTGCTTCTACTATAAATTCTTCACCTTTTTCATTCATAGCTTTAGCCTTTACATAAAATGGTCTATTTACTATTGCACTCTCTCCTGGAAGACTTAAGCATCCCTCATCTCCCTCTTGATTTCCACTCATTTCAAGTATTTCAGGATTAATAAATACCTTTGGCCCTGTTCCATCATAAATATCAATTATAAATAATCTCTTTAATATTCCAACTTGAGGGGCAGCAAGCCCAACACCATCCGCTTCATATAGTGTATCAATCATATCGTTTATTAATGTCTTTAATCTTTCATCTATTTTTTCTACTGGTTTACACTTTTTTCTTAATACATCGTCACCGAATATTCTTATATTTCTAATTGCCATAATTATCCTCCTAAATCAAATTATTTGGGTTTACATCTAAACTTATTCTTATATCATTATATACATTATTATGCATTTGATAAAGTAAATCTTTTATATATATTCTTAAATTATCATTAATGTTTCCTTTTAATATAATCTGCCATCTATAATTTTCCTTTATTTTGCCAATTATACATGATGATGGACCTATTACTTGTAAATTATTTTCATTTGCTAAATCATATATATTATTCTTAATTAGTTTCATAAAATCTACTAATTTTTTTTCATCCTTGCTCAAACAATTAATCAAATAAATATCTGAAAATGGTGGATTATTCATAACTTTTCTAATCCTTATCTCTTCTTTCACCATTGATATATAATCGTTTTGCATAGAATATTTTAAAGCACTATTTTCAGGTGTATAACTCTGAACTACAACTCTACCTTTTTTATCACCTCTTCCTGCTCTTCCTGCAACTTGAGTAATAATCTGATATGTTCTTTCATTTGCCCTAAAATCAGGAATATTTAAAGATATATCTGCCGCTAATATTCCTACCAATGTAACATTTTTAAAATCAAGTCCTTTTGAAACCATTTGAGTCCCAATTAAAATATCACCTTCGCCATTTTTAAATGAATTGTATATTTTCTCATATGCATCCTTGCTTCTTGTTGTATCTACATCCATTCTTATAGTTCTAGCAAATGGAAAATACTTCTTAACTTCCATCTCCACTCTTTCAGTGCCAGAGCCAAAAAACTTAACATATTTACTTGAACATTTAGGGCATATTTTAGGTGTCTTAATTGCTTTGCCACAATAATGGCATACAAGATACCCATTTTTATGATAAGTCATTGATACATCACAAGAATCGCACTTAAATACAAAACCACAACTTCTACAAGAAACAAAGGTTGAAAATCCCCTTCTGTTTAAAAATAAAATAATCTGCTCTTTATTATCTAAAGCTTTTTTTATTTCTTTCTTTAAACTTCCACTTAATAATGACATATTTCCTAATTTAAGTTCGTTTCTCATATCAACAATTTCCATACTTGGCAATTCACAATTACTGACTCTGCTATTCATCTCAACTAAACTAAGCTTTCCAATCAAAGAATTATAATATGAAGTAACAGATGGTGTAGCAGAACCTAAAACAAATTTGCACCCTGTAATCAAACTCAAATATTCTGCCACTTCTCTAGTATCATATTTAGGATTATTATCTGCCTTATAACTATTTTCATGCTCCTCATCTACTATTATTAATCCTAGATTTTTAAATGGAAGAAATATTGCACTCCTAGCCCCTACAACTAAATTTACATCTCCTCGCTTTATCCTATACCATTCATCAAATCTTTCTCCAATAGAAAGTTTACTATGATAAACAGATACATTTTTTCCAAATCTCCCCTTGAATCTTTCAATCATCTGAGGTGTTAATGCTATTTCTGGAACTAATATTATCGCAGACTTTCCCATTTCAATTGTTTTTTCGACAAGAGCCATATATACTTCTGTTTTTCCTGAGCCTGTTACTCCCTTTAATAAAAATCCTTTATTCTTTGAATTAAGAATTTTATGTATTGCCATATGTTGTTCTACATTGTAAGTTACTTTAGCATAATTATTATATTCCCTATCATTATACCTATGTACAATTTCTTCTTTAATAGAAATAATTTCTTTATCTAACAACCTTTTTAGTATATATGTCGTTATCTGAGGATTATTCTTCACTATTTCTGCCCTTGTATAAAGCTTGTTATTCTCTTTTATATAATTATAAGCAAATACATATTTAGGATTATTAATAAGTGATTCATCTAACTCATTATTAACACAAACAACGGATTTAATTTTATCCTTCATTCCATTTAAAAGGCCTGATGGGATTATGCTTCTTATTGCATCAATATATTTACACATATATCTCTGTCTCAAAAATTTAATTAATTTTATGTTTTCCTCTGTCATTACAGGCTCTTTATCTAATATCTTATATACTTCCTTTATTCCTTTTATGTGCTCCATAAGTTCTGATTTTAAAGAAACAACAAAACCTTCTACCTTTCTATTTCCCTTTCCAAAAGGCACCATAACTCTATGACCAATTTTAATGTCAGCTCTATTTTCTTTTCTTACATAGTAAGTAAATTCCCTATCAATAGTAATCGCATCACTGTTGATAATTATTTCAGCATATAATTCTTCCAAATGCAACACACCCTTACATAAGATAAGAAAAAGCGCAGTTAGTTAGCGCTTTTTTAAAATTATGTCAAATATATTTTTTGCTACTAAATCCTTAGTCATCTTCTCTAAAGAATATTGAACATTCTCCTTAGAAATAATAGTTACTTTATTTTCATCAACTGCAAATCCAATATCTTTTCTTGATATATCATTTGCTACAATAAAATCTAAATTCTTCTTATCTAGTTTCTTCACAGCATTTTCAATCAAGTTTTGGCTCTCTGCTGCAAATCCAACTAATATTTGATTTTTTTTATTTTTACCAAGCTCAAATAGTATATCTCTATCTCTAACCATAGAAATTACCAATTCTCCATCACTTTTTTTTATCTTCTGCTCACTGTACTTTTGGGGCTTATAATCAGCAACAGCTGCTGCCTTTATAACAATATCAGCCTCATCATAATACTTCATAACAGCATTATACATTTCTTCGTTAGTAATTATATCGATAGTTTCTATGCCTGTTATCCTTTCCTCATTAGTTGGTCCTGAAACTAATATTACATTTGCTCCTCTGTTTCTAGCTTCTCTTGCAAGCTTATATCCCATCTTGCCTGATGAATTATTAGACACAAATCTTACAGGGTCAATGTTGGCTCTAGTTGGTCCTGCTGTAATTAATACTGTTTTACTTAGTAAGTCCTTTTCTTTTTCAAGTGCACACATAACAACATCAACTATGATTTCAGGCTTTTCAAGCTTTCCTTTGCCAGAGTCTCCACATGCAAGTCTTCCCGAAGCAGGTTCAATAAATTCATATCCAAGCGACTTCAACTTTTGAATATTTTCTTGAACAATTTTATTTTCATACATATTAGTATTCATAGCTGGTGCAAAAATAACCTTTGCCTTAGTTGCCATAATTGTAGTAGATAACATATCATCTGCTATCCCATTTGCAACCTTTCCAATTATATTAGCAGTTGCAGGTGCAACTAATAATACATCTGCTTTTTTAGCAAGGCTTATATGCTGAATTTCCCATGCTTTAGGCTCTTCAAACATATCACAAACAACTCTATTTTGACTTATGCTTTGAAATGTCAGTGGTGTAACAAATTCTGTTGCAGATTTAGTCATAATCACATTAACTTCAACGTCCTTTTTTCTAAGCATACTTGCAACATCAAGAGCTTTATAACATGCAATTCCACCTGTAACTCCAAGCACAACACATTTTTTATCCATAACTATTTCTCTTCTTCTGCCTTTACATAAGTTACAAAACCTTCATTAACCTCATTAATAGCAACAGTTAATGGTTTTTTTGATTCTACTTCAACTAATTCCTCTTCACCATCAATTATACCTCTAGCTCTTTTAGAAGTAATAATTACTAGTGAGTATCTATCCTCTACCTTTTCTAATAAATCTACTACTGATGGACTTAACATTGTATTTTCCTTTACTTTATTCATTATTTTGCCTCCTTAATAATACTATCCTTTATTCTTGTAACTCTGCATTTTTCTGCCTCTAAAATTTTATCTATCTTATCAACTGCATCTTGAACTACATCATTCACAACACCATAATTATATTTATCTATGTACTTTATTTCTTCATATGCGGTATTAAACCTTCTTAAAATTTCCTCAGGGGTTTCTGTTCCTCTTTTTGTAAGTCTATTTTTTAACTCCTCCATAGATGGTGGTAATATAAATATAAATACTCCATCTTTGCAGTTTTCTTTAATTTTAACTGCACCTTGAACATCTATTTCAAGTATAACATTCTTTCCATTTTCAAGCATTTCTTCAACTGCAGACTTAGGTGTTCCGTAGTAATTGCCATGTACACAAGCCCATTCTAAAAAATCACCTTTAGCAATCTTGTCTTTAAATTCTTCTTCTGGTAAGAAGTAATAATGAACACCTTCTACTTCGCCTTCTCTTGGTTTTCTAGTAGTTGCTGAAACTGATAAAAAAACATCTTCTTTATGTTTCTCTAAAAATGCTTTACAAATAGTATCCTTTCCTGCACCAGAGGGACCTGAAAGCACAATTAGAATTCCTTTGTTACTTTTCATATTCTTCACCTTCGTCTATAACTACATCATCTTTACTTGTTAATCTGTTGGCAACAGTTTCAGGCTGTACTGCTGAAAGTATAACATGATCTGAATCTGTAATAATTACTGCTCTTGTTCTTCTTCCGTAAGTTGCATCAATAAGCATACCTCTATCTCTAGCTTCTTGAATTATTCTCTTAATTGGTGCAGATTCTGGACTTACTATTGCAACTAATCTATTGGCTGAAACAATATTTCCAAAACCTATGTTTATTAGCTTTATTCCCATCTTATGTCCTCCTACTCTATATTTTGAACTTGCTCTCTAATTTTCTCTATGCAGTTCTTTATATCTATAACCTTATTTGTTATATTCATTTCATTAGCCTTAGAGCCAATAGTATTAGTTTCTCTATTTATTTCTTGAATAATAAAATCTAACTTTCTACCTATTGGTTCATTTAACTCTAAAGTAGCCCTCATCTGATTTATATGACTATAAAGTCTAATTATTTCTTCATCAATAGCAGCCTTATCAGCAAAGATTGCCACCTCTAATGCTATTCTCTGCTCGTCAATATCTATTGAAGTTAATTCAGCTATTCTTTCTTCTAATTTCTTTTTATAATTTATTGGAACTGTTGGTGCAATCTTTTCTATATCCTTAACTTGATTTTCAATAAATTCTATCTTACCTAAAATATCTTCTTTAAGTTTCTGGCCTTCCTTCTCTCTCATTTCAATCATAAAGTCTAATGCTTCATTCATAAGACAAGTTACTTCAACAAGAATTTCTTCTAAATCTTTTTCCTCTGAATCAAGAACTATTACATCTGAAAAATTAGAAATCTTAGATACCGTAATATCATTTCTTATATTTAATTCTTTTTCTAATTTGATTAAACATTCATAGTACTTTTTTGCAAGATTTATATCTACTCTTGGCATAAGATTAGTATTCTCATATTCTTTATAATTAATAAATACATCAACCTTACCTCTACCAAGTCTACTTGAAACTATCTTTCTTATAGATTCTTCAAGAGAAATCATAAACTTTGGCATCCTGATATTTATATCTAAATATCTATTATTAACACTTTTAAGTTCAATTGTAAACTGTCCCAAATTGCATTCCTTACTTGATGCTCTGCCAAAGCCAGTCATACTTTTTATCATTTCATCACTTCCATTTTTGTAGTATGTTTAAATAATAATATTTATTAATATTTAATGTCAATACTTTGTTCACAAATTGTTAACATTTGTTTTGTATATATTCTCTATCTATAGTTATTACTGCATGATAGTTTTCATCAGAATTCTCATTTAACCTTTTATTGATTTCACTAACAAGTTCGCTATTCTTTACTTTACAAGAAAATGGGACAACAATATCAAATATTAAGTTAGTGTGCGTTTTTCCTTTAACGACTCTAAAATCATGAAACTCAATTTCTTCATTCATAGCTTCAATTACTCTTTTAGTTTTCTCCTTGCACATATTAACATATTCATTTCCTATTTCTATTGGATCCATGTGTATTGTTAAAATTATTTTCAAACTTTCATATACTTTTTGTTCAAGATTATCTATAATATCATGTATTTTTAGTATATCCTCACTACTACTAACCTCTACATGAAGGCTTCCAAAAGTAACACCAGGACCATAACTGTGAATTATCATATCATGAATTCCAAGTATGCTTTCACTTGAAAAAATAATTTCTTTTATAGCATCAACTGTTTCTTTATCTGCTGGCTTACCTATAAGTAAATCAACTGTATCTTTGATTATTTCATACCCTGCCTTAAGTATGAAGGCTGATACTACAATACCCATAACTCCATCAACTGGTAAAGTAGTAAATAAACTTGAAAGTATAGCAACTACAGATGCTGACGTTGCTATACAGTCTGACAAACTATCTTTAGCTGTAGCAAGCATAACACTGGAATTTATTTTTTTACCTAAAACATTATTAAAATGTGCCATCCAAAACTTTATTAGTATGGAAACTATTAAGGAAACTAATACAACTGTACTGAACTGAACTTCTTCTGGATTTATAATTTTATCAATAGATGTCTTAAACAAATCAACTCCAACAAGCAATATAACAGCTGCTACTATAAGAGATGCAATATATTCTATTCTTCCATGTCCAAAAGGATGATCTTTATCTGCTGGTTTTCCTGCTAATTTATATGCAAATAATGTCATAACACAATTTCCTGCATCTGACAAGTTGTTAAATGCATCTGATATAATTGCTATAGAACCTGATATAATTCCCATTAAATATTTTACCCCAAATAATATTATGTTACATATTATTCCAACACTACTACTTAAAAAACCATATCTTGCTCTTACCTTCTCATCTTTTATATTTTCATAATCTTTAATGAAACTTCTAACTAAAAAATTTATCATAACTTATCCCTCTTCTATATTTAATAATTCATTAATTTTTTCTATCAAGCTTTCTTTAGATTTAACCAAAAAACTTTCAATTCCAAGCTCTCGAGCTTTTATTACATTTTCCTCTCTATCATCAAAAAAAATACATTCTTTTCTATCTAAACTATACTTTTTAAGAAGGTACTCATATATTCTTTCATCTGGCTTAGTTATTTTCACTTCATATGAAACAACCTTACCATCAATATCTTTTAAAAATTCTGCCCCATTTGTATGCTTTATGAACAAATCTTCACAATAATTTGATAAAAGATATATCTTATATCCTTTTTCTTTTAGCTTATGTATAAGCTTATAGACATCCTTTCTTTGAATATGCATATACTCTCC
The DNA here is from genome assembly GCA_022767515.1 of Clostridium sp. Lineage (GTDB taxonomy): Bacteria > Bacillota > Clostridia > Clostridiales > Clostridiaceae > Clostridium. Next base: position 65,868 of record JALENK010000076.1, on the reverse strand, counting down.
ATGATTTATAAACCACTCAATAGTATCTGCATACTTTACATACTTCTCTCTATAGCTTTTAATCACTTCTTCTCTATCCATTATTGCCATATCAAGTTCATGCCAAAGTGGATCCTCAAAAATAGTTATTCCTAACCTATATGCTTCATCTTTATCTAATCCATAATCCATAAGCATTTGATGCCATCTATACTCTATTAATACATCTCCAACGTCAAAAATTATATTTTTTATCATAATGCCTCCAAATTTAAAGTTATTTTTACAACTTCATTATTTCCTGGTGTTGTAAAACGAATTCCCCAATTTCCTGTTCCTGCTGAAACAATTGCATTCATATTATCAAATTTATCATATCCATAAACCATATCATTTGCTAATGCCAAAAATGGATAAGCGCCAGGTAATTGATGCCCATGGGTATGTCCACTAAGTACAAGGTCTATACCGCATTTTTTCAATATATCATATTGTTTAGGTTCATGTTCTAAAACAATTGTAGGTTTTGAAGTATCTACATTATATTTATCTATAACATCTGTAATACTTGCACCTTCGCTATAATAATCTTTTCTTCCTATTATATTTATTCCTTGAATTGTAACTGCATCATCCTGCAATATAGAAACACCTGTATCTTTAAACATCTCAAATAATTTATCTTGACTATGTCTTTCATGATTTCCATAAACAGAGAAAATACCATAATTACTCTTCATTTTTTTTATGCTATTAACAAAATACTCTACATTTAAATCTGACGTATTCTCATCAATCATATCACCAGCTAAAAATATAAAATCTGGATTTATATCATTTACCATATTAACAACTTCATCAAAATCTTCTTTTGTATTTCCTGCTCCTATATGTGAATCGCTTAATACGACCAAAGTATATTCTGATTTATCTGCCTTTTTGTTTATGTCCACATTATATTCTTTTACTACAATAAAACTTTCAGCTATGTATCCTCCTATTGCCATTACTAACAATACAACTAACAGACCTCTTATAAATTTTTTACTTTTCAATATTTTATATGCTCTTTTAAACCTTGTTCTTTTTATAATAAATAAAATTATATCTCTAAAAAGCACTACCACCGCCCCATAGATTATTATTATAAAATATATACTTGAAAAGAATAATAATACTTTTGCCAAAGTATCGTTTGAAATTTTTTTAAAATTTATCATAACTCCAAACATATTAGCCATTAATAGTAAATTACACAATAAATATATAGTTACTTTTTTATCTTTTAATTTTTTCTCTTCATCTGTTAAATCTAATGGAAAAAGTCTTACTACTCCATAGATAAAGATAGCTAATAGCGCTAACATTATAAAAATCCACACAACTATTCCTCCCCAACTTTTATTTACTTATATTACTGTATTTTTACTTTTTAATATATATTATATCATAGTTGCAAATAAAAAGAGAGCCCAACTCCCAAATAGAATTAGTCTCTCATAATATTTTATAGTATTATACAAATAAGTCCGCCATTCCCCTCATTTATTATCTTTTGAAGAGTCTGTTGAATCTTTATTTGAACATCCTCTGGCATCTTATATAATTTATTTTGAAGTCCTTCCTTGACAAGAACTTCAAGCGATTTTCCAAACATATTACTCTGCCAAAGACTTGCAGGATCACTATCAAACTGTTCTAATATAGCCTTAACAAGCTCCTCTGATTCTTTTTCAGAACCCATAATAGGACTAATTTCTGTCTTTACATCTGCCTTAATAAAGTGCAAAGACGGTGCGCTTGCCTTTAACTTAACTCCAAATTTATTACCTTGCTTTACAATTTCAGGCTCTTCAAATTTCATTTCAGAAAGCTGTGGTGCAACTAATCCATAACCTGTTTCCATAACCTCATTTAAAGCATCTTTTACTTTATCATATTCAGATTTTGCATAAGTTAAATCTTTTATTATAGACAATAAATCATTTTCAGATGATACTTCAATGTTACATATTCCACTAAGCACCTCATAAAAAATGCCATCTCTAGGCTTTAATTTTATTCTTCCAACTCCACTTCCCAAATCCATTTGAACAAGCTCAGATACTCCTACATTCTCCTCATTTTTTGCCTCAATTAAAGCAGACTTCAAATCCCTAATTTTTGTAATTTTCTTACTAATCTCTAGTATTATGTTGAAGAACTCCTTTTTTAACCAATGTGATACATCTAATTTTTCTAACCACTCAGGAATATCTACATTGATTTCTTTAATAGGAAACTCTTTAAGTACATTTTTCAACACTTCTTCTATGTCATCTTCATTCATATTATATACATCCATTATTTGGACCGAAACATTGTATTTTTCTTCCATTTTCTTTTTTTCTAACTTAGCCTCTTGAGAATTTGGTCTTTTTGTATTTAATATTACTAAAAACGGTTTATTTATTGCCTGTAACTCAGAAATCACTCTCTCCTCAGCCTCTACATATTCCTCTCTATCAATTCCTGTTATACTTCCATCCGTTGTTATAACAAGACCAATTGTTGAATGATCAATAATTACCTTTCTAGTTCCAATCTCTGCCGCATCTTCAAATGGAATTTCATAATCATACCATGGAGTATGCACCATCTTGCTATTCTCTCCCTCTAAATATCCTAGTGCACCTTTAACAATATACCCTACACAATCAACTAGCCTTACATTCAATTTTATTTCATCATCTAAACTAATCTCTACTGCTTCATTAGGTATAAACTTTGGTTCTGTTGTATGAATTGTTTTTCCTGAACCACTTTGTGGAAGTTCATCCTTTGCTCTTTCTTTTTTGTATTCATTGTCTATTTTAGGAATTACCATAAGATCCATAAACTTTTTAATAAAAGTTGATTTTCCAGTTCTTACAGGTCCAACAACACCAATATAAATATCACCTTGTGTCCTTTCAGCTATATTTTTATATATATTGAAGCTGTCCACTAATATTCCCTCCTATTTATTTATTACCATATATATATACTCAAAAATCAAAAAATAAATACTAATATATATAAAAAAAGATATAATTATTCCCAAACAAATAATTACATCTTAAAAAACTAATTTTTATTCACTTTTCTTTTCTCTTCCCATAAGCTCTTTTATAGACTCTACAGGATCCTTATTTTCAAATAGAGCCATATACAATACATTAGTTATAGGCATTGATACATTTACTTTTTGTTCTAATTCATGAAATGCTTTAATTGCCACTACACCTTCTACTACCATTCCAATTTCTTCAAGCACTTCATCTAAGGTTTTACCCTTAGCTATTAACATTCCAGCTCTTCTGTTTCTAGAATGAACAGAAGTGCAAGTTACAATTAAATCTCCCATTCCTGTAAGCCCATAAAAAGTTTCTTTTTTTCCTCCAAGAACTTCACCAACACGAACAATTTCCGTCATTCCTCTCGTCATTAATGCAGCTCGTGTATTGTCACCGTAACCCAATCCATCAATAATTCCTGCACCTAAAGCAATAATATTTTTAACAGCTCCACCAATTTCCACACCAATTACATCACTATTTGTGTATACTCTAAAATAATCATTCATAAATAAATCTTGAACCATCTCAGCATAATTCATATCCTTAGATGTTGCAACAACTGTTGTTGGTAATTTTTCTATTACCTCTTCTGCATGACTTGGCCCAGACAAAACAACTATTGGTCTATTAAGTTCTTCCTCAAGTACAACAGATAACCTCTTATTTGTACCCTCTTCTATTCCCTTAGCTATCGAAATCACTATAGAATTTTCATTAATAAACGGTGCAACTAACTTTGCCGTTAATCTAATAGCACTAGATGGTACAGCAAAAACAACATATTTTGCATCCGATAAAGATTTTTCCAAGTTATTAGTAGCAACTACATTATCAGGTATAACTGCATTTTTTAAATACTTCTTATTTGTATGGTAGGAATTAATTTCATCTACAGTCTTATCATTTCTGCAATACATAGTAACTTTATTACCTTTATCAGCCAATAATACGGCTAAGGCAGTTCCAAAACTACCACCACCAACAAAGGTTACATTACTCATTATTTTTCCTTCCTCTCCCTATATTCAATTTCTATACCTGTTCCCTTAAAATCAAAACTATCTCTTATTTGATTTTCTAAATATCTCTCATAAGAAAAATGCTTAGACTGTACATCATTAACAAAAAATACAAACTTAGGTGGCTTTGTAGCAACCTGAGTTGCATAATAAATTTTCATTCTCTTTAGGCCAATTACAGGTGGTTCTTTCATTAATACTGCCTTATCAATTACATCATTTAAAACACCAGTTGAAACTCTCTTACTGTAGTTATCATAGCATTTCTTAGCTAGCTCAAGAACCTTGTTAGTTCTTTGACCAGTAAGAGCTGATATAAATAAATACTCTGCATAAGACATAAACTTTAACTTTGATTGTAAATCCTTTTTAAATCTATCTAAAGTCTTATCATCCTTTTCAATTAAGTCCCACTTATTAACTATTACAATTATTGCTTTCTTTAATTCATGAGCATATCCTATTATCTTTTCATCTTGGTCAGTTACTCCACCTTCTGTGGCATCAACCATAAGTATACATACATCTGCTCTTTCAATCGCAGCTAATGTTCTAATTACACTATATCTTTCTACTTCTTCCTTTACCTTGCTCTTTCTTCTAAGTCCGGCTGTGTCAATTAATATGAATTTACCTAACTCATTTTCTATAGTACTATCAATTGCATCCCTTGTTGTACCTGGAACGTCAGAAACAATAACTCTCTCTTCTCCAAGTAATTTATTTATAAGAGATGATTTACCAACATTAGGTTTTCCAATCATAGCTATTTTTATGTATTCATCTTCTTCCTCATCTGCATCTACTGCTTCAAAGTTCTCAACAACTCTATCTAACATATCTCCAAGTCCCAAACCTTGAGCTGCTGATATTGTTATTGGTTCTCCAATTCCTAGGTTATAAAATTCCCAGGCATTATCTTCATCCTTCAATGAATCTATCTTATTAACTACAAGTACTACTGGCTTCTTACTCTTTCTTAACATAGTAGCAACTTCTTCATCTGCTGCTGTTAAGCCTTCCTTACCATCAACTATAAATACAATTACATCTGCCATTTCAATTGCTAAATTCGCTTGTCTTCTCATTTGCTTAACTATTATATCTTCTCTTTCTGGTTCAATACCACCAGTATCTATCATAGTAAAATTATAATTAAGCCATTCGGCATCTGCATATATTCTATCTCTAGTTACACCAGGAGTATCTTCAACAATAGAAATCCTTTTTCCTGCAATTTTATTAAATAATGTAGACTTTCCAACATTAGGTCTTCCTACCATTGCAACTATTGGCTTTGCCATAAATAATTCCTCCTTTAGTTATTATTATCTTCCTTATGATATATTACCTTATTAACATAATCAAGTCAAATGCAAATTTTATACCTATAACTATTTTAATATAAAAAAGGTAAACAATCTGCCATAATCACCATTTGATTTTCTATAAGAATGTAATTTAATTTCTTTTGAGCAATAAGTACATAGCTTTAAATTTATAATATTTTCTTCTAAAATTCCTTCCTCTAATAAATCTTTGGTTATAACCTCCTCCATACTTAAATTCCTTCCATCAAACAATACATCCTCTGAAATATTAGTTTTATTTAAAAATTTTTCTTTAAGCTCCTCTGAAACCTCATAGCAACATCTTCTAATATGAGGACCTATGACTACTAATAAATCTTCTTTATTAGAGCCATATTCATCAGATAACTTTTCTACTGCCTTTTTAGATATTGATTCATAAGTACCCTTCCATCCACTATGGATTGCTAAGCCAACAACTTTCTTTTTATCTATAATAATTATAGGTACGCAATCAGCTGTAAATATACCAATTGCAGTATTTTTTACATCTGAAATTATTGCATCACCTTCATTTTCAATAAAATCCTCTACTCTCTGCCCATCATATTTAAAAACAAAATCAGAATGAACCTGCCTTAAATATACCACCTCATCAACATCAAATTCTTTTTTCAAATTTTGCAGAGTATTAACCCCATCCTCTGTATGTCTATTAAAATTCCTACCTTTTTCCGCTGTAGAAATAACTATCTTAAATCTTTTATCATCATATACAAAAAAATCATCAACTAATTCAAACTTATCCATAATTCACACCTTACTTTAAATATGTAGCAAAAAGGAAGCAGCGAACCGCTTCCTTTTATTGTTTGTTTTTATCTGTCATCAATCCTTTTATTTCTTCAAAAAAAGTATTAATGTCCTTAAACTGCCTATATACTGAAGCAAATCTAACATATGAAACCTCATCTATCTCCTTTAACTTTTCCATAACCAATTTACCAATATAACTGCTTTCAACTTCTGTTATCATACTATTAGAAATACTTTTTTCAATTTCAATTGATATATTTTCAATTTGATTTCTTGAAACTGGTCGCTTTTGACAAGCAATAATTAACCCATTTATTATTTTTTCTTTATTAAAGTTTTCTCTAGTATTATCTTTTTTTATTACTAATATTGGAATATCTTCTATTTTTTCATATGTCGTATATCTTTTGTTACATCTCAAACATTCTCTTCTTCTTCTAATTGTTGTATTATCATCTGTGGAACGAGAATCCACTACTTTACTTTCTTCAAAAGAACAAAATGGACATTTCACGTATAATCACCTGCCTAAAAATATTATCAAGTTAATTATACTTATTTTAAAGTAAAGTTTCTACAATATATTACACAAATTTCATTTTAACTATAAATATCACTGACTTCTAATCCATTAAAATCAACTAATAGTACATCAGAACCAATCTTTACAATATTTTCCCAAGGAATTTCCACATCCTCGGCTTTTGAAAACCACCCCTTTGATTCACCTGGTAAAATTACAGACACAACCTTTTGCCTTTCGTAATCTATTTTAATGTCTTTTACAAAACCAAGTTTTCCTCCTGTATTAACATCTATTATTTCCATAGTTTTAATGCTATTAATGGAGTGTAGGTTTTCTTCCATAATTAATATTAACTCCCTTCAATTAGTTATAATTACACTTGTTTATTATATATGCTTTCTCATATGTAATAATGCAGTTTTTTCTAATCTTGAAACTTGTGCTTGAGAAATACCAATTTCATCAGCTACCTCAATCTGAGTTCTGCCATTAAAAAATCTTAATTTTAATATTAGCTTTTCTCTTTCATTAAGCTTTTTCATGGCTTCTTTAATCGCAATATTTTCAAGCCAGTTTTCATCTGTATTATTATTATCTTTAACTTGGTCCATAACATAAATAGCATCGCCACCATCATGATATATAGGTTCATATAAAGATACAGGGTCTTGAATGGCATCAAGTGCAAATACCACTTCTGCTCTTGGAAGGTTTAATTCTTTTGCAATTTGAGAAATAGTTGGCTCTTTATTATTTTCTTTTATATATTTCTCCTTAACAATTAGTGCTTTATATGCAATATCTCTTAAAGACCTGCTAACTCTAATTGCATTATTATCTCTAAGATACCTTCTAATCTCTCCAATTATCATAGGTACAGCATAAGTTGAAAATCTAACATTTTGATTTAAATCAAAATTATCTATTGCTTTCATAAGTCCAATACACCCAACTTGAAATAAATCATCAACATTCTCTCCTCTATTATTAAATCTCTGTATCACACTTAGCACCAATCTTAAATTACACTTAATAAACGTCTCTCTAGCAGTATTGTCACCCTGTTGCATCTTATAAAGTAATTCTCTTTTTTCATTTTCTTTTAATACTTTCAATTTTGATGTATTAACACCACATATTTCTACTTTATTTATTACCACATATTTCAACCCCTTCAGATGTAATTACTAACTGCATTAATAATTCTCTCCTATAAGGTTGCTTTTTATACTAAAGACAAACTATTTCTATAACATTCTAGTTATTTCTTTTTTTAATCTACCTATAATCTTCTTTTCAAGCCTTGAAATATAAGATTGCGATATTCCAAGAAGATCTGCGACCTCCTTTTGTGTTTTTTCATTATATCCATTAAGTCCAAATCTTAATTGAACTATTTCTTTTTCTCTAGAATTCAAGCTCTTAAGTGCTATTGATAAAAGCTGTTTATCAACTTCATCCTCTATAAAATTATAAACAATATCATTATCAGTCCCAAGTATATCTGAAAGCAGTAACTCATTACCATCCCAATCTATATTTAATGGCTCATAAAATGATATTTCTGCTTTAACCTTGCTATTTCGCCTTAAATACATCAATATTTCATTTTCAATACATCTAGATGCATATGTGGCGAGCTTTATTCTTTTCACTGGGTTAAAAGTATTTACTGCTTTTATAAGTCCAATAGTTCCTACAGATATCAAATCTTCTATATTAACACCTGTATTTTCAAACTTTCTTGCAATATAAACAACAAGCCTTAAATTTCTTTCAATAAGAGTACTTCTTATCTTTTCATCTCCTAGCATTAGCTTATCAACTAATCTATCCTCTTCATCTTTAGTAAGTGGTGGTGGAAGAGCCTCACTCCCACTAATGTAATGAATCTTCTTAGGTGTTACATGCATTTTTGATAATAAATGATTTAATGAAATACTAAAATCCACAAAATATCCCCCCATTTTATATTATTCCTCTTGGCATTAATGCATTAAAATCATTTTCCTTACTAAATTTTTCATTTTGACACGGACAAATAATAACATCAACTTCCTGCCATGCTCCGTCCTTTGCTTTAATTCTTACACTTTCACATTTTACACCTCGTATTTTCCCATTATGTCCAACTGAACTATAATTTATATAATAACAATTATTCATATCAAAAGAACTTATCTTACTTTCTTCAACCAATATACATGGATAATTAGTTAATGGTTCCCTAAGTTCATTTCCTGTATCTAAAAATCCTTTTATATGATATTTTTCCCCATTATTAATAATCTCTAGTTCATATATATAATTAGTAACAAATATTCTTTCCTTAACATATTGTATTAACCTTTCTAGTAGTAAGTTCAAAATAATAATAGACATAATTATATTTTTTAAATTACTGCTTAGCATATTATTTTTTTCTGATGATAAGTAAATACATAGTCCACTAAAAATCATTGATAGTGCTATATAACACAGAGTTCCTTTAACTTTTGTAAATAAATTACTTTTATTAAAACTGAGAGATATTATTATGAATGCCATTATCACTTGTACAAATCTCTTTGTAAAAAAACTTGTATTTTCAAAAACCAAGGTTACTGTATATAATGCTCCAAACATTGCTGCAATCATCAGCCTTACTTTCGAAGTCCTAACTCTAATTAATTTCTTTGTAAGCTTCAGTAAAAACAAGTCAACCACAAAGTTTTCAAATATTAAGACATCTAAATAAACAATCATTACACCTCTCCTTTAAGTATATTATAACTCTTTTAAATGGTAAATTTTGTCATAATGAGGTGTGAAAATTAATTTTTTATTTACAATTTCCCCCTAAAAATGCAATAAAAAAGAACCAAATGCAACTGCATTTAGTCCTTTCAAACGTTACTATTAATTTTATCTTTTATTTCTTCTTAAAAATGGTGGTATATCTAAATATTCATCATCTTCCTCAACTGCTGGTGCAATCTTGATTTCCTCTTTTTCTTCTACCTGAACTTCTTTAACTGGCTCAGCTTGTTCCTTTGTTGTAGCATTATTTAAAGATTGCTTAGTCACCGTTGATTTAATATTCTTTGCTTCAGAAATAATTGAATTCTCTTCATTTTCAAAACCTGTAGCGATTACTGTAATTCTAATATCTTCACCTAACGTCTCATCTATTACCGCACCAAAAATAATATTGGCATCTGGGTCAGCAGCTTCCTTAACAACATCAGCAGCTTCATAAACTTCCATAGCTCCCATTTCTGGTCCACCTGTGAAGTTTAAAATTACACCTGTTGCACCATCAATAGATGTTTCAAGAAGTGGTGATGATATAGCATCTTTAACAGCCATATCTGCTCTATTTTCACCTCTAGCAATACCAACACCCATATGTGCTAATCCCTTGTCTCTCATAACAGTTTTAATATCTGCAAAATCTGCATTAATCATACCTGTTATAGTTATAAGGTCTGAAATAGCTTGAACACCTTGTCTTAAAATATCATCAGCAAGCTTAAATGATTCTAATAAAGTTGTCTTTTTATCTGCCATCTTAAGTAATTTTTCATTTGGAATAATTACTAATGTATCTACCTTTTCTTTAAGGTTTGCAATTCCCATTTCCGCATGTCTCATTCTCTTTTTACCTTCAAATGGGAAAGGCTTAGTTACAACACCTACAGTTAATATTTCCATTGATTTAGCAATTTCAGCAACTATTGGAGCAGCTCCTGTACCAGTTCCACCACCCATACCAGCAGTGATAAATACCATATTAGCACCCTTTATAGCAGCTGTAATCTCTTCTCTGCTTTCTTCGGCAGCTTTTTGACCGATTTCTGGATTAGCACCTGCTCCTAACCCCTTAGTTAACTTTTCACCAATTTGAATCTTTTGATCTGCATGAGATAATGCAAGGGCTTGCTTATCAGTATTAATTACTATAAACTCAACATTTTTTAATCCCTCAGCAATCATTCTGTTAACGGCATTACTACCACCGCCACCACAGCCTATAACTTTTATATTGGTTAATTCTTGTACATCTAATTCAAAATCTAACAATTTCCTAATCCTCCTTAAAAAGCCTTACAAAAAATTTCTTTATCCTAGCTAATACTGATCTTTGTTCGTATTCTTCTTCTGCTGATATTTCTTCTCTTAAAATTTCATTTACTTTTATATTTTCATACTTTTTTGTTTCAAACATAAATAAATCATCATCATCATTATCAGCAGTCTTATTTTCTATATTTTTAGCTTCTTTTATATTATTTTCTATTTCATTATCATCATATTCTAATTCAGATAATTTTTCATAAACATATTGCACACCTGATAATGAAGTAATATTTGATGTATCCTTCATTTGTAAATAAGCTCTTGTTGCAATAGTTACATTACTTTCTATTATGCTTCCGGCTAAATCTTCAATTTTCTCGAAGTCAATAACACCATCACCATAAATTATTATACTACACATTCCTTCACAATAGGAAGTATTTTTTATTACATTGTTTATTATTTTAAAAATCTCATCAAGTCTACTTTGAACAACTTCATAAAAAAGAGACTTAGAAAATTTAGTAGCACCAATCTCCACAATATCTTCTACTTTAACATCTTCATTTAATTTCAAATAATTTTTACTATATATCTTCTTCAACTTATCTGCTTCATCCATAGACATTTCAGCACAGATTGATAAATCTTTAGTAATGTTATTTCCACCAACTGGTTTATTAATAATCTGTTTTAACACACCATTTGAAAAAATAACAATATCAGTTGTTTCAGCCCCTATATCTACAAGAACTTTAGTATTCATACCTTTTTTTCCTTGAAGCAAAACTTTTTCTCCTGCAACAACGTTGACTAAAAATCCTTCAAGTTTTAAATTACATTCTTCAATAGCTTCCTTAAATTTATCAAGTTCTGATTTAATGCCAAGTATTAAATTCATACTTATGCTCAATACCTTACCCTTTTGTCCAATTACATTTTCATAAGAAATATTATCATCCACAGTATAAAACTCAATAGCATAATCTATTATTTCCATATCTTTAGGAATATCAGCAGATATTTTCCCCATATCAATTGCTTTAATAATATCTGCTTTTGATATATTCTCACCCTTAACATCAACCTTAGACTTAACTTGCAATGTAGTTACACCTCTAGTTGATATACCTGCATATATATTAACGACTTTTTCGCCTGTTTGCTTCTGAATTTCTTCCACAATATCCTCAAGTGACTTTTTAAATAATTCCTTATCAACAATGAAACCTTTCTCTATCCCCTTAGAAGGAATACTTTGAGTTCCAATTATGTCAAACTCATCATTTTCAATTTTTCCCATAGAGGCAGATATCTTACTACTTCCCAAATCCAAAACTGTAATCAAGAAGTTTTTCATTATTATATTCCTCCCATCTTGACGTTTTACTTATATATTATATCATTTTTCACTCAAATTAAAATACCTTTAACAAAAAAAACAAACCTCTTGAACAAAAAAAGTCAAGAAGTTTGTTTTTTTAACTAAAATCTTAATAATTTCTTAATATTATCCTTATCTACGGCATATTCATAAGCACTTTCTTCTGAAATCATCATATTCTTATATAAATCAACAATTGCTGAATCCATTGTCTTCATTCCAAATTTAGCTCCTGTTTGGATTGCAGATTCAATTTGATAAGTCTTACCTTCTCTGATTAGGTTTTGGATAGCTGATGTTATAGTCATAATTTCAAGTGCTGCTACTCTTCCTTTTCCATCTAAAGTTTCAATAAGCTGTTGTGATATTACACCTTGTAATACTGCTGCAAGCTGTGTTCTTATTTGTCCTTGTTGATGTGGTGGAAATACGTCAATAATTCTATCGATTGTCTTAGCTGCACCAATTGTATGTAGTGTAGATAAAACCAAGTGTCCTGTTTCAGCTGCTGTTACTGCTGTAGAAATTGTTTCAAGGTCTCTCATTTCTCCTACTAGTATTACATCAGGGTCTTCTCTAAGTACCGCCTTTAATGCATCTGCATAACTCTTAGTATCATCTCCAACTTCTCTTTGGTTTATAATACTCTTGTTATGCGTGTGAACATATTCTATAGGGTCTTCCATAGTTACTATATGACAAGCTTTATTTCTATTGATTTCGTCTATCATAGCTGCAAGTGTTGTAGATTTACCACTTCCTGTTGGACCAGTAACTAGAATAAGTCCTCTACGCTTTTTAGCTAAATCTTTAAATATTCTTGGATGCTTAAGCTCATCAAGTGTTGGGATGTGAACTGTTAAATATCTTAAAACAATTGCATCCTTACCTTTTTGCTTAAAGCAGTTAACTCTGAATCTTCCTGCTCCTTCAATTTCATATGCTATATCAAATTGACCCTCTTCACTATATTTTTCAAAATGCTTTCCTAAAATTTCTATACAGAATTCTCTAATTTGTGCTGGTGATAGCACTTCTTTCCCTATAGCATTTAATTGTCCATGAATTCTTGCCTTAGGTGGTATTCCTACTGTTAAGTGTAAATCAGATGCACCTAATTCAATTGTTTTTAAAAGTAAATCTTTTAATAAGTACATTATTTTCCCTCCAAATTCCTTAAATATACATAATGTATATGTTTTCTATAAAGTGTATTCTACGTAATTTATAAAATTCCTTTTACAATTAATAAGTTTTTCATTTATACATCATAGAATAACGTTTTATACAATTTTCTAAGTGCCTTTTTTTCAATCCTTGAAACATATGACCTTGAAATTTTAAGTTTTGCTGCTATTTCCCTTTGAGTTTTACAATTTCCATCTTCAAGCCCATATCTCATTATTATTATATTATACTCCCTATTTGTTAGCACCTCTTTCATTTTATCATATAACATCCTTATTTGTATATTATTTTCAACTTTTTCTATGACAGAATCTTTATTGCTACTTAAAACATCTATCAAACATATCTCATTACCATCCCTATCAATTCCAATAGGTTCTTGCAAATAAACTTCACTTTTTTGTTTTTTATTATTTCTAAAAAGCATCAGTATCTCATTTTCAATACATCTTGAAGCATAGGTTGCAAGTCTTGTTCCCTTAGTGTAATCAAAGGAATCAATTGCCTTAATCAAACCTACAGTGCCAATCGATATAAGTTCATCTGAATCTTTATTAGGAAATGAATATTTTTTTACAATATGTGCAACTAGTCTTAAGTTTCTTTCTATTAAAATAGACTTTGCATTTTTATCCCCCTCCTTTAATTTTTTTACATACATTTCTTCTTCATCTTCATCAAGAGGCATAGGGAATGTATTACTACCATTTATATATCCAGTTAAAAAGAAGGAGCTTGTTATAGATTGTAAAAAATCAAACAACAAAAACATAAAATTCTCCAAGGCATTTTTTACTATTATATGCCAATAAAGTCTGTTAATTCTAAATAAATCATATAGATTATATTAATTCATCAACTATACCTTTAAAAATTGGAGATGCAGTATTCCCACCCCCATACTCAATGATATTATTACTATTATCAATATCAGGTACGAATACAAGCATAGAATATTCGACATCATCAATCGTAAAATATCCAAAAAACCAACCATGTACAGTATTTTCTTTAAAGGAATTTGCCGTTCCTGTCTTTCCTCCAATTGTTACATTCTGAACTTGAGCCAATTTACCTGTCCCTCTAGTTACAACATCAATCATAGAGTCTTTAATCAAAAGAGCTGATGTCTCATCAAAAACTTTTCTTTCTTCTATATTGTAATCTTCAAAAATACCATCCTTTGAAAATATACTTTGAACAATTTTAGGTTTAACATAAACTCCATTATTAACAATTGCATTACATGCACCGATAATCTGTATTGGAGATACAGTAAAACACTGACCTATTGAAATATTATTCATCCCAGCTGTTACCTTTGGAATTGTCCCTTTGGTTTCCTCTGATAAACCAAGTACCCTTTCATATAAGCCAAGATTTTTAGAATACTCTATTAAATTTTCATAACCAACCATAGAACCAACCTTTCCAAATACATCATTACAGGATTTTACAAGTGCCTCACTTAGATTTAAATTTCCATGAACACTTTTATAATTGCAAATATTACCAGTACATGTAAACTCGCTATGCATTGAAATTAATCCCTTATCAAGTGCTACTCCTAATGTAATCAATTTATATATAGAGCCTGGTTCATAACCCATAGCATTAACACATAGATTAACATTAGCCTCATCATTATTCTTCTGAACCATAGCTTTAACTTTTCCTGTTTTACTCTCAAGTAAAATAACCCCAGCATTTTTTATATCTTTAAACTCTTCTCTTTTAAGCACCTTAGTTATTTTTTCTTCAATACTTTTGTCAATCGTAAGCCTTATGTTTTTATTACTATCTATATTATTAATTCCATCATCTTTATAGGTTGAATCATTATTTAGAACAAAATCTCTTCTTGGAAAATCATTCTCTTTCATAACATCTTTAATATGAGCTTCTAAAGTACCACTTTCATAATCCTTACTTTGGTCAATACTCATAATATAATTACCAATATTATAAAACCTCTGTATATCTGCTTCTTTAGATGTATAAAGATAGACTCCCTTCAAATTAAGAAGCTTAGAAATTTTATTATAGCTTTCCTCTGAAATCTTATAATATGTCTTACCAATATTTTTAATTACATCAGTAAAATTAAAATCACTATACTCTTCTTTCATAATATAATTTAAAGTTAAAAGCTCCTCCAGATTTCCATTATAATTGTTTAATTGAAAAGGCTTATTATCAAAAACAACAATGTAGTTTATTTTATAATTAACTAAATCCTTATTGTTTACATCAAAAACTTGATATCTTTGATCCATAACAACTTCACTTTGATTATTTGTATACTGGCTAATTACTTCTTCCGTAGGAAAAATCTGAAGGAAAAATAATTTAACTATAAGTAAGAATAAGAATGAAAAAAACGTACATAACACATATTTTATTCTTCTGTTGCTGTTTTTCATGGGATTTCTTCTCATAAAATAATAACCCTCCTCGTACTTATAATTATTGACACTTTAAAATATTTTATACATTATTTCAAATAAAAAACTGACCTTTAAAAGTTAGAATTATAGTCTAACTTTTAAAGGTCAGCTCAATTACTATTTATTTTTCACTAAAAAATCTTTTTCTTTAAGTTCTTTATCAACTTTTACCTTAAATATCATTTCAGCTCTAGGTGCTGAATCTATCTTTGTTCCATTATTCTCTCTCATATCATCTAAAGTCACATTAAAGGCTGGTCCTTCTGGTCTTAAGATTTCAACCTCATCACCATCAAAAACTTTATTCTTTTGCTGGATTGTAGCTATTTGAGTTTCCTTATCGTATTCTAACACAATTCCAACTATGTCAGCCTGCCTTATATATGAAGAATTATCATATATCTGCTCTGGCTGTCCATAATAAAAACCAGTATAATAATTTCTATGGCTTACCTTAAGAAGGCTATCCATCCATTCTGGATTAAATTTATAGTTTTCAGGATCTTTCAAGTATGCATCAACAGCCTGCCTATATGCCTTAACTACTGCTGCCACATAATATGCACTCTTCATTCTTCCTTCAATTTTAAGAGAAAATACTCCAGCCTTTATTACCTCATCAATATGTTCAATCATACATAAATCCTTTGAATTCATTATGTATGTTCCATGTTCATCTTCATTTATTGGGAAGTACTCACCTGGTCTTTTTTCTTCCATTAAATAATATTTATATCTGCATGGCTGAGCACAAGCTCCTCTATTTGAATCTCTTCCTGTCATATAGTTTGACATAAGGCATCTTCCAGAGTAACTCATACACATAGCACCATGTACAAAAGCCTCCAAATCACAATCTTTTGGTAACTTTTCTCTTATTTCAGATATCTCTTTCATTGAAAGCTCCCTAGCAAGAACTATTCTCTTAACGCCTTGATTATACCAATATAAAGCCGATTTCCAGTTAACATTATTAGCTTGGGTGCTTAAATGTATCTCCATATCTGGAACTACTTCTTTTGCTGTAATTATAATCGAAGGGTCTGAAGCTAAAATAGCATCAACCTCTAATTTTTGAAGCTCCAATAAATATTCCTCAAGTCCTATAAGGTCAGAGTTATGAGGGAATACATTTAAAACCACATAAACCTTTTTTCCTCTTTGATGAGCATATTTAACTCCTTCACCTATTTCTTCATTAGTAAAATTATCTGCAAATGCTCTTAAATTAAGTCTGCTCCCACCTAAATATACGGCATCCGCTCCA
The DNA here is from genome assembly GCA_022767515.1 of Clostridium sp. Classification (GTDB taxonomy): domain Bacteria; phylum Bacillota; class Clostridia; order Clostridiales; family Clostridiaceae; genus Clostridium. The sequence goes on along the minus strand of JALENK010000076.1, from coordinate 48,775 downwards.
AAATCTATAGCAGTCTTTAATTTTTCAAGATTACCTGCTGGTGCAAGTATTTCAACATTAGTCATTAATTTTCTCCTTTCTTTTCACTAATTGGTTTTCTTGTGGTAACAGCAATTCCATCTCCCATTGGAATTACAGATGTAACTAAGCTATCATCATCTGAAACCATATCTAAATATTTTCTCATTCTCTTTACAATAGTTATCTTTCTTCTTTTAACAAGCTCATTAGTTGCAACCATTCCTCTAAATAGTACATTATCAGCAACTATTATACCATCTTGTTTCAATAATCTAAGACAGTGAGGTAAAAAATGATTATAATGCCCCTTTCCTGCATCCATAAAAATAAAATCAAAAGGCTCTTCTAATTTTTCTAATATTTCAAGACAGTCTCCATCTTCTATTTTTATCTTATGCTCAAGATTAAACCTTTTTAAGTTTTCCTTAGCTAAAGCTATCATCTCTGGATCTCTTTCAATTGTAACAATATCAGGATTAGTGTTAGCAGCATTATACATAAGTATTGCAGAATATCCAACCGCTGTACCAAGCTCTAATATTCTAAGTGGTCTCTTCATAGTAACCATTAATTCTAGAAATTTTCCTGTTTCTTTTTGAACTATTGGAACTTTATGCTCTCTTGCATACTCTTCAACTTCTTTTAACATACCTGTTCTTTCAGGTATTAAATTCTTTATATATGTTTCCATATAATCAAAAGTAATATTACTCATTTTACAAATTCCTCCATCAACTATTTCTTATTCTTAAGCGCCTCATGTTCTTCACCAGTCTTTGAAAAAATATGTGAATTATCGTCCTTAGTTAGAAAAAATAAATACTCAGTTTTTTCTGGATTTAACACAGCAAGAATAGAACCCTTTGTTGGGGTTGTAATAGGACCAACTGGAAGTCCTTTATATTTATATGTATTATAAGGTGATTCCACATCTAAATCTTTATAATATAAAGTTTCATGTCCTTCATAACCAATTATATAGTGAATAGTAGAACAAAATTCTAGTTTCATATTCTTTGCTAATCTATTTTCAATTACTGATGCAACTGTAGTTTTTTCTTTTTCTAATTTAACTTCCTTTTCAATTAAAGAAGCCTTAGTTATTATTGTATTCATATCCTTATCGCTAAAATTAACCTCATTTCTCACTTCAGCAATCACTTTATCAAACTGTTCATTTAAAGTCTTAATAACATCCTCTGGAGTTGAGTCCTTTTTAAATTTATATGTATTAGGATATAAATATCCTTCTAATTGATATTTTCTTTTATCATCCTTTTCTATATAGCTTGGAAGAGGATAATTCTTAACAGCTTCTATAAATTGTTCCTTATTAAACAATCCCTTTTTTTCAAATTCATTAGCCATATCATCTATATTATATCCTTCAGGAATTGTAATCATAATATCATTAATACTTTTGTCCTCTGTTTGAATAGTATCTAAAAATTGCTCAAAAGAACTACTACTATCAAGCTTATATGTACCCTCTATAAGAACTGGTTTTATATCATCTAGCTTTATCTTGATTTTAAGTGCTATCTTACATCTTAAAATACCTTGCTCATCTAACTTATCTAAAAGAGTATTTATCCCTTCCCCCTTACCTACTTGAATTTCAACTTCTTCCCTTGCCTTATCAAATGGTGATTTTACAACTGACTGATAATAAATAATACCTCCAATTAAAATCATTACAATCAAAGCAATGCCTAATGCTATAATTTTTCCTTTTTTCATAATATCCTCCATAAAAAAGAAGTAAATAGCCTATGATAGGCTATTTACTTTATTATACTACATATTATGAGCTTATGCATAATTATTTATTTTTTCTACTTGCAATCTTTCTTCTTTCACCACTATCAAGAACAATTTTTCTCATTCTGATATTCTGTGGTGTAACTTCTACTAATTCATCATTGTTTATAAATTCCAAACAATTTTCAAGAGACATTATTACTGGTGGTACAAGCTTAATAGCATCATCAGAACCAGATGCTCTTGTATTTGTTAACTTCTTACCTTTACATACGTTTATGTCTAAGTCTTCAGCTCTACCACAAACACCTACTACCATTCCTTGATATACTGGAACACCAGCTCCTATAAATAATGAACCCTTATCTTGTGCATTAAATAATCCATAAGCAATTGATTCACCTGTTTCAAATGAAACTATTGACCCTCTAGTTCTTGTTGGAATTTCTCCCTTATATGGTCCATAACTGTCAAATACATGGTTCATAATTCCATTACCCTTAGTATCTGTCATAAATTCATTTCTAAATCCTATAAGACCTCTTGCTGGAATCTTAAATTCTAATCTTGTATATCCATTAACAGCTGAAGTCATATTAACCATTTCACCTTTTCTAGGTCCAAGCTTTTCCATAACAGGTCCCATAAACTCTTCTGGAACATCTATTGTTAAGTATTCAATTGGTTCTAACTTCTTACCATCTTCTTCTTTAAAGATAACATTTGCCTTAGATACTTGGAATTCATAACCTTCCCTTCTCATTGTTTCTATTAATATAGATAAGTGAAGTTCTCCTCTTCCTGATACCTTAAAACAATCTGGAGTTATTTCTTCAACTCTTAATGAAACATTAGTTTCAAGTTCTTGGAACAATCTATCTCTTAAATGTCTTGAAGTAACAAATTCTCCTTCTTGTCCTGCAAATGGCGAATCATTAACCATAAAATTCATACTAAGTGTTGGTTCATCTATATGTACAAAAGGTAATGCCTCTGGCATATCAGAATCTGCAATAGTTTCACCGATATTTGCATCAGTAACACCACTTAGAGCAACTATATCACCCATACATGCTTCATCAGTTTCTTCTCTCTTTAATCCATTATAAGTAAATAGATTTGTTACTTTATAATTCTTTGTAGTTCCATCCATACTTACAAGTGCAACATTTTGATTCTTCTTAACTTTTCCTCTGTATATTCTACCTATAGCAATCTTTCCAACAAAAGCATTTGAATCAAGAGTAGTTACAAGCATTTGGAATGGTGCATCAATATATCCCTTAGGTGGTTCAACATGATTGATTATTGTTTCAAATAATGGCTTCATATCATTATTATCATCTTCAACTTCATATTTAGCATATCCTGATCTTGCTGAAGCGTAAACGATTGGGAAGTCTAATTGTTCATCATTAGCACCTAATTCTACGAATAAATCAAATACTTCATCTATAACCTCTTCTGCCCTTGCATCTGGCTTATCTATTTTATTAATTACTACGATTGGCTTTAATTCTAATTCTAGAGCTTTCTTTAATACAAACTTTGTTTGAGGCATTGGTCCTTCATATGAGTCAACTACTAATAAAACAGAGTCAACCATCTTAAGTACACGTTCAACTTCTCCACCAAAGTCAGCATGTCCTGGAGTATCAACAACATTAATCTTAACTCCATTGTACATTAAAGATGTATTCTTTGAAAGTATAGTAATTCCTCTTTCTTTTTCAAGGTCATTTGAGTCCATTACTCTTTCATCAACCTTCTCATTAGCTCTAAATACATTACTTTGTTTTAATAAAGCATCTACTAATGTAGTCTTACCATGGTCAACGTGAGCTATGATAGCAATATTTCTAATATCTTCTCTTTTTGTTAATTCCATATGTTTCCTCCAAGCATTAATTTGGTTTATGTAAACCTATAAATATTTTTTTCCAAAATAAAATTGGATACACATGTACCCAATTCATATGCCCTAATTTTATACTTTTTATAATTTAATGTCAATATAAAAACAAATATTTTTTTAATTGATAATAATTATTATTTAATATTAATTGACATATAATATTAATTTGTTAAAATATAAATAAGAATAATTTAAGGTGGTATAGGTTTATGGATAATATAATTAAGATTTTTAAAGAAAAAAAAATTAAAATTACACCTCAAAGACTTGCAGTCTATAATTATCTAGCTAATACAACATCACATCCTTCAGTAGAAACAATATATGAAGATATTTATAAGACATTTCCTACAATGAGTCTTGCAACTGTTTATAAAACAATAAAAACATTAGTTTCCTCAGAATTAGTTCAGGAATTAAACGTTGGCGAAGGAAATTTCAGATATGATGCTAATACAAATTATCACCCTCATATTCAATGTACTAAATGCGGAAAAGTTGATGATATATTTAATATTGATGTATCACCTATAATTGAAGATGCCAAAAAAGCAACAGACTTTGTAATTACAAGTAATAAACTTTATTTTTATGGTCTTTGTCCTGACTGTCAAAATCAATAAAAAATGACTACATACACTAATAATGTATGTAGTCAAAAAAGGGGGATGGGGGGATAAAAACGATTATATCGTTTTATAGGAGAATTAATTCTCACTACATAATGTATTATTGCCTATAAAAAATTTTTTATACATTTTTTTATTTAAATAATCCATTTTTATAACATTCTATTACTTTATCTATAAATTCAATCTTCTGAGGATCAATTATTTTCCTTAATGATAGCATCATTTCTATGTTTTCATCTCTATTTTCCTCTTCATCTTCAATATTATCATTATCATGCTTTTTGAAACTATTATTTTGATTTATATTATTGTTCATAGAATTAAAATCAAAGCCATTCCTATTCATTGAAGATAATATATTACCAATACCATTCATATTCCCACCAAGCATACTTATTAGTTGCTGAGGATTGATTCCAAAGGGATTATTGTATACTGGTCCATATCTTTGTTGTTCGCTATTATATTTTTCCCTTTTTCTATGCTTTGACATGTGCGACCTCCTAAAAAAATCTCACTTTAATATATGTATTAATAATAAATTTTGATATAAAAATTTTGGAGGGCATTTTATATTTCCCTCCACATAACTTTACTATAAGCCTAATATGCCGTTTGAACAACCTTGATTGCTCCATCCATATAGCAAGAATAGTAATATTATTAATATTGAACTAGTATTCAATAAGCCTGCTCCACATGCTATCAACCAAAATATTATTGCTTCTAATATACCATTGTCCCATATATTATTCATATTTTGAGTATTCTGATAGCAAGGACAGCAGCAGCAAGGATTGCAAGTATAATAACATGGCTGACAGCACATATTACAGCAACAAGAATCGTCTTTGTGTTTCTTTGACATAACTACCGCTCCTTTCTTAATGTGTTATTAATTTTAGCATCCACAATTACCTAATCCACAGATATTTCCTATTCCACATCCATTACCCGAACAGATAAATAATAATACTAATAAGAATAACCACCAAGAACCGGTACCGAATCCATTATTGTTGTTCCCCTGACAACAGCAACAATTTGAGTTATTATTTCCTCCACAACAACATTGATTTTGGCAGCAACAACAAGAATTATCTTTTTTGTTTTTCTTTGAATAGCAACAACATGGTTGACAGCAATTACCATAACCATAATTATTTCCATAACCAAAGTTTCCATTTCCTCCCCATCCAAAGAAGAAGAATAAAATTAATATTATCCACCACCAGTTACCAAAGCCAAATCCTCCACCACAATTACCAAGGCCACCTATATTGCCACAACCTCCTAAGTTTCCACAGCCTCCTAAGTTCCCACAAGTGTTGCAATTCCCTATATTATTGCAATTACAATTATTATTTGTATTGCAATTATTATCACAATTTCCATTATTACAATTTAAACCATTAATAATGTCGTTAATCTCCATAATAGCTTCCTCCTTAAGATAGCATATTTAGTTTTTATACTATATTCTATTCCTTGGACAAATATTTGACACTATTAATGGCCTATTATTTAATATAATTTATCAACTGTATTCTTTAATATTTCTATTATTTTATTATCCTTCAAGCTCTTCCACATATCCCTAAATAAATACTTTTCTGATATTTTAGTAGGCTCTACAGCCTCTGTTTTAATATCAACCTTCAATTCCATACCATCATATTCACTAGAGATATTATCAGATATAGAAACAGCCTTTAACAGTCCTTTGGATATTTCCATACCCTTTAATAAATGTTTATAATAATAATATCCATCTGAACCTTGTACCCAATTTTCACTAAAATCATCATCAAAAATAAATTTTACATCACTATCATTTATTTGATAAACATCAGTAGGATTGGCTGGATTTACCCATCTTGCTGTAATTGATGTTCTTATCAATGCACCATTTTTTGTATTATTCTTTATATATACTTTTTTGGTTATAGTATCTCCCTCTTCTACTTGTTTATTTTCATCATAAGTTTCATCATTTTCATCCTTTTCTATTATAGATGTATCAATATATCCAACCTCTGCCTTATTTTTAACCTTATCAGAAGAAGTAAAGCTTGCTAAACTTAAATATAAGGTTGAACTTAAAAAAGCTACTATAAAAACTAATCCTAAGCCTATTATTATATGCTTATTTTTCATAATTAGTGCCCTCCTTCTTCAATCTGACCACAAATGTATTTACCTTTGTTTCAGAATCAAAAAATCTATTACTGTAATTCTTTTTATTTACTAGCTTTATTACTCCCTTTTCAGTATCCTTATTCATTGTTACAGACAAATCATTAAATATATCATAATGCATCTGTGTCATTTCTTTTATTGTATACTTAACTCCATAATCTAAGTCCTTAACTGTATACTCTTTATTTAAAGGAATTTCGCAGTTATACTTCTTCTTATCACTTCCTATTATGCTTACAGTAAAGGTTTTATTTTCATCCTCTTCAATACTACTGTTATCTCTGTCTAAAACCTTTATTATTTTAAGCTCAGGTCTTAATATTTCTAGTTCAATTTTACTTTCTTTCTGTTTGTCCTTCCTTTTTATAATTGCAGTATTTGTAATATTATAATTACTTCTCTCACTTCCATTTGGCTCTAAAGTATTCCAATTGCTTGTTATTAGCTTAATTGTGCTATTTCCCATAATTGAAAAATCATTTGGGTTAAATTCCTGCTCTGCATTGTAATATTTCCAAGTACTTTGAGTATACATTCCAGAAATCAAATTATCACTTAAACTTAAATTTCCAATAGTATTATTACCATTATTTTTTACCTCTATTAAAAATTTAACCTCATCATTTACCTTTAATTTAGGTATTTCAGTATCCTCATCGCTTTTATAAATTATAGTGTTATCTCTTTTTATTGAGTACACAAACTTCTTAATTGATATATCATCAAAATTGCCTTCTATTACATTTACTTTAAAAACAGCTTTCTTTTCCTTTCTAAGTGCACCATTTAAATATGCAATGCTACCCTTTACTGTGTTTTTATAATATCCTTGTTCTACATCTGAATTATTTATCTTATGATATAAAACTTCATTAAACTTTACAGAAATAGTTTCCTTTGCCTTTAAATCTTTTAATAAAGAAAGTGCCTTTTCACCATGCTCTGTTATTTTACCTTTTGATATAGATAATCCACTTATATCATTTACCTTCTTGTTGTTCTTATATACCCCAGTACTATCAATTTTTATATCTAAAGTTTCATCTTCAAATTTAATATCAGCATTTACTAAGTCAAAATCTTTAGTATTAGTCAATAAGAACTTATAATATATAGTATCATCTAAAGAAAATCCCTTAGCTTCATCATTTTTAATAGGTGTTTCAATATTATCTTTTATAATATAGCCTTCCTTTTTAACATCTATTTCAGGTTCCTCTGTACAATAAACTTGTAGTTTGGTCATACCTCCTCCATCGCAATAATCACCGCATAAAAGTTCTATTTTATGCTCTGTTATATTCGGATTTAAATAAGGTGTAATATCTCCTATTCTTCTCGTATCACCATCTATTGTTGTAAAATTATCCAAATGCGCATGCCATGTGTCTGTATGAAGTGATTCGATATAATGTTTTTTATTATTGCACTTATAATTAGGGTCATTATTCCAATCCTTACAATAATACATATTTGTAAAATTTACCTTTTGAATTTCTTCTCGACCACTGAAATTTTTTGTCTTTATACTAATCCTACTATTTTTTACTGTTTCCGTTGAAAAATTTAATTTTGTTACTTGCCCATCTACTAAAACTATTACATAATCATTTACAGGTAAAATTAATTGTGTTCCCTTATTCTCAACTCCTATATATACCCTTTTAGACGGATTTTTTAAATCTAGATCACTTGAATTAAATTTACCTCTTATCACTCTCCATAGTTCATTTTGATTAGTTGTTCCTTGAAATTTCCATGTTGCAAAATCAGGATAATCATTTAAACTTAATCCCTCTCTTGCAATTTGATTCAAATACTGACTAAAATATGGATTTTTACTTTTTCCATCCCATACCTTTTTAGTTTCCATGTTAGTTAAAATGCCATTGTTTCCAACAAGAGTATCATAATTTAAAACTATATCCCTTTTATCTTCCTTTAAAAGTCTTCCTGTCCTTAAAAGCCCTTTTTGATTTTGACTTTTATCTAAGGTATATACATTACCACTCCTACTCCAATACTTATAAGAATAATTTCCAGCATCAATAATACTACTATATTCATTCGTTCTTTCCCAATTAACAGCTATTTTAGAATAATTCATATTATTATCTTCGGAATATACTGCCTGAGATTTTCCATAAATAATTATTGTAAAAATTGTTGTTATACATAAAATAATTGCTAAAAAATACTCTTTATAATTATTTCTTTTTCTTCTACTATTTCTTCTCATTTTCTTACACCCCTCTTCTACCAATTTTTTCCTTAGCTATATATAAAGAAATAATTCCAATGCATAAAGTAAAAACATACCATAAAACATTGTTATTTTCTCCAGTTTTAGTAATATATCCTTTATATTCAGTTTCCTCTTGTGGTAACTTATCCTTTTCCTTTCGATTAGCAGTAAATATCCACCTTACCTCTGCTCTTTTATTTTTATATTCATTTTTTATAGCTTTCCCATCTAAAGTTGCTACAGCATATAGTTCTGCCTCATCACCAGAGGAATATTTCCCCAAATATATATCTGTATTCATTCCATTTTCACCCGTTGCAGGACCATCATAAATAATGGTATCTTTATAAAAAATCTTTATATTAATCTTCTTAAGCAAATCAAATTCCTCTTCCTTAGTTACTCTCTCAGCCCTCATATATAATTCATAAGCATCCGTATAATTATTTATAATCTGCATACGTCTGCTGACCTTAGTTCCCGGAAGCATATTCTCTTTCACTAAAAAATCTTCATTACCAGGTATAAATATAATTCCTTCTGATGCACCTTCAAGCACAATGTTATTTGGAAGTTCTTCAGCCAAGACTTGTATATCTTTTGTACATACTAAACACATACTTATACATAATATAGCTAAAATAAAAAGTCTAAACTTCTTCATAATAAACCTCCTGTTTAAAATTTGAGGGCAACTTATCTTAAGCTGCCCTCATGATTATGACTTTCTTATACTTCTTCTCTATCTTCTCCCATTTTATATTCAGAATATTCTTGTACTTCCCCTGATACCTTGTCTTTTTGCTTTTTAGTCTCCTTAGATTCCTTAACTATTTCTCCGTCTTGATTTACAACTTTAAACTGACCTTTATCAACACCATCTTCTATATTTCCACTTGTCAATCCTTTTAAAGCTTCAATAAGTGCAGCATCAGTTATATCCTCTTTCCACTCATCTACAGGATTAATATTTTCATCACCATCAACAACTGCCTGAATTGCCTCAGCCTCAACTTTTACATTAAATTTTGCATTTTTATATTCATTTCCTAATACATGATTTAAAGAAACCTTGTCTAATACATTAGAAGTAAATCCCTTTGGTGCAACTTTATTTAAATAATAATAATATCCATTGTTATAAACCCAATCTTGATTATCACTTAAATCAAGTATAATTGCTTCTTCAGGTTCCATACTATCACCATTTAACATTCTAATAGTTTCATCTGTCCATTCAGGAATTAATTTAACTCTTATAAGCTGAGCATATTTAGCAGTATTTTTAACTTGTACATATTTATCAACCTTTGGTCCGCCCGGAAGTATTTTTTCTGCTCCATCTTCATCAAAACATTCATAAATATCTATTCCACTATCACCTATATTGTCATCATCTTGAACTGTTGCAAATTTATTTAACACCTTGTCTGAAGATGTAAACCATGCAAGAGACCCCCCTACTAAGCCTACTGCTAATGACCCTGCAAGTACCATAGTTACTAATTTTTTCTTATTCATTCTTATTCCTCCTAAATTGAATCTATAATAACTTTGTATTATATTTTTTTATTTTGTTTACGATAGATGCAGTAACAACTATCATAACTACTACTATTAAAATTATCTTTAGGTTATTTTGAATAAACTGAAAAATATATCCAATCCTTGGTATACTTAAAGTAACTTTGCCTACTATTTGTTCTTCCTTGACTACCCCAGGGTCTACGCTATTATTGGCATCCCCCTTAGTAATGATTTCATTTTTTTCATTGATGTGATTAATTCGATGAGTTATTGTATTTCCAGAAGCTTGGCTACGAAATGTGATTATATCTCCCTCCGTAAGTTTCTCTATATCTGTTTCTTTTACAACTACCATATCTGAAGTCTCAATTTCTGGACTCATACTTCCTGTAAGTACAATATAAAACTTATATCCAAAAATTTCAGGCTGTTCATTCTTTATTTTGGCCTTTACTATTACAAATGAAACAAACAAAAAGAAAATTAAAATCACATAAAAAATAATGTTAGCAATTTTTCTGAATACCTCATTTTTCATACTTCTTTTTCACTCTCTCCTCCTTTACATTAATATCTTATGTAACCTTGCTAAAATATATTCCATATTTTGTAAATTTTTTTCAAAAAAATACTGTTAGATATCTTTGTATCTAACAGCATCTCTGTTTACTCTTCGTCCCTGGCATATTCAGAAAAAATATTATTTATTAATTCTTCACTACCTTTTTTATTAACTGATGAAAAGAAGTATAGTTTATCTTCCTTAGTTAATTTTAGTGCTTCCTTAATTACTTTTTCACTCTTTTTTAATTCATTATTAGATAATTTATCACTCTTTGTTGCAATTACAACTACATCATAACCATAATGACGTATCCATTCATTCATTGTAATATCATCCGCTGTTGGCTTATGTCTAGAATCAACAAGTAGTATAACTCTTTTTAACTCTTCACGTCCGTTTAAATATGTTTCTATGGTTTTGCCCCAGCTTTCTTTCTCCTTTTTAGACACCTTAGCATATCCATAACCAGGTAAATCAACTAAATAAAAATCATTATTTATCAAAAAGAAATTTATAAGTCTAGTTTTTCCTGGAGTTTGGCTAACCTTAGCTAAATGACGTCTATTTGTTAATGCATTTATAATGGAGCTCTTACCAACATTTGACCTTCCAACAAAAGCAATTTCATTCCTATTATCTGTAGGGTACTGAGCACGCTTTACAGCTGAAATAATAAATTCACTTTGCTTAATTCTCATTTTTTTCCTCACTTACTAACGCATTTGATAATACTGTACTAACATGACTAGCTTCAATTATGTTAATTTTATTTCTAATAGTTGCTGGTATTTTTTCAACATCCTTAGCATTATCTTTTGGAATTATTATAGTTTTTATACCTGCTCTGTAAGCAGCAAGAGATTTTTCTTTTAATCCTCCAATTGGTAATACTTTACCTGTCAATGTAACTTCACCTGTCATAGCAAGATTGCCTTTAACCTTCTTTTTGGATAATGCTGAAACAAGTGCTGTAACCATAGTAACTCCAGCAGATGGTCCATCTTTTGGAACTGCTCCCTCAGGTACATGAATATGAATATCACATTCCTTATAAAATTTTTCATCTATATCATATTTTAAATAATTAGCTCTAACGAAAGAATAGGCAGCCTTTGCAGATTCCTGCATAACAGAACCTAGTTGTCCTGTAAGCTCTAATTTACCTGTTCCTTTCATAACCATAACTTCAACTGGAAGTGTATCACCACCATAAGCTGTCCAAGCTAAACCTGTTACTACACCTATCTTATCTTCATTATCAGACTCATCAAATTCATATCTTGGAGCTCCAAGAAGCTGATGTACTTTCTTAGTATTAACAAGTATTGAAGCTTTATTCTTTTTTAACAGTTCTGCAAGAGATTTTCTTACTAAACTAGCAAGAGTTCTTTCAAGATTTCTTACTCCAGACTCTCTTGTATATCCATTTATAACTTCATTTATCGAACTATCACTAATCTTTAGTTGCTCATCCGTATACTTGTATTCCTTTTGAAGTCTTTTAATTAAATGCTCCTTTGCAATATGGAACTTTTCTTCATAAGTATATCCAGATACCTCTATAATTTCCATTCTATCTAATAAAGGTCTTGGAATTGTATCTAAGCTATTTGCAGTTGTCATAAATAAAACATTAGATAAATCCACTGATAATTCTAAAAAGTTATCTCTAAATGCCTTATTTTCTTCACTATCTAAAATTTCAAGGAGTGCATCTGCAGGATTTCCTTTAACATCACTACCTATTTTATCAATTTCATCAAGTAGTAATAATGGATTCATAGCCTTTGCTTCCTTTAAAGAATAAATTATTCTTCCTGGAATTGCGGCTACATAAGTTCTTCTATGACCTCTTATTTCTGCTTCATCTCTAATTCCACCAAGTGACATTCTTACAAACTTTCTATTTATTGCTCTTGCTATAGACCTTGCTATAGAAGTCTTACCTACACCTGGAGGTCCAACTAAACATATTATAGGCCCCTTTAGTGAGCCACTAAATTTTTTAGCAGCCAAAAATTCTATAATTCTATCTTTAACCTCATCCAATCCATAATGATCCTCATCTAAAATTTTACGAACTTTATTTAAATCTACTTCTTCCTTAGTCTTCTTATTCCAAGGTACATCTAAAAGCCAATCTAAATAAGATTGTATTGATGCTCCTTCAGTAGTTGTTGGAGACATTCCTTTTAATCTCTTAAGCTCATATTGAGCCTTCTTTTTAACTTCCTGTGGTGCTGAAAGCTTATTTATTTTTTCTTCATATTCTTTAACTATTCTAGTTTCCTCGTCATCTTCTCCAAGTTCCTCTTGAATAAGCTTTATCTGCTCACGCAAATAGTATTCCTTTTGTGAACCATTCACTTTTTTCTTCATTTTATTTGATAATTTTTTTTGTACCTTTATTATACTTTGCTCATTTTGCAAACATTCAAGAAGTAATTCAATCTTTTTCTTTATATCTAGGCTTTCTAATATCTCTATTTTTTTATCATCATCAATAGGTGTAAAGCTTGAAACCATGTTTACAAAGTCATTTACATCAGTTTCCATTTTAATATTTTTTATTAACTCTGGTGTTCCTTCTCCAGCTTCTTTAATAAAGTTTATAAAGGCCTTTTTTAGTATATTAAAGTATGCCTTTACTTCTAAATCATCTTCATACTCTTCCTCTTTAATTCTCTCAATATATGCTTCAAAATAATTATCATTATCAATATATTTTTCTATTTTTCCAATATATTCACCTTCAACCAAAACCTTTATATTATCATTACTAATTTTTACAATCTGCTTTACCTTGCAGACTGTTCCAATCTTTCTAATATCCTCTGTTGTTGGCTCGTCTATATCAGGGTCAACTTGTGGAACTGCAAATATTTCTTCATTATTTTTCATTCCAGCTTCCAAAGCCGCTATTGATTTTTCTCTCCCCAAATCAAAATGCAATACCATATTAGGAAAAACAGATAATCCTCTTAAAGGAATTAAAGGAAGTTGTATTATATCCTTCATTATACATCCCTCCACCATATTTTTTATATCTTTTTAAGTATATACATAATTCAAATAATTTTCAATAGAAAAAAAAGGTTCTCTAATGATGAATCATCAGAAAACCTTTTTCAATCTATGCTGTTTCCATATCCTTAGGAATTTTTGACTTTTTAGTCTTTAATATAGGTCTTACTTCACCCTCTGGTAACATATTTACTTCTGGCTTTTCTTTATCCTTAATAGTTGCATCCGTAATTGTAACCTTATTAATTCTTTCATTTGATGGTATTTCGAACATAATTTCTGTCATAACATCTTCAATTATAGAACGTAATCCTCTAGCACCAGTCTTTCTTTCTATAGCCTTCTTAGCTACAGCCTCTAAAGCCTTTTCTGTAAACTCTAGTTCAACATTATCCATTTCAAATAACTTTTTATATTGCTTAACTAGGGCATTCTTAGGTGTACTTAAAATGTTAATTAAAGCTTTTTCATCCAAAGAATCCAATGTAACTACAATTGGTAATCTTCCAACAAACTCTGGAATTAATCCAAACTTTAATAAATCTCCTGGTACAATTTCTTTTAATAAGTTTCCTATATCTTTTTCTTCCTTTGACTGAATGTCTGCACCAAATCCCATAGAACTCTTTCTTGTTCTCTTTTCAATTATCTTATCAATTCCATCAAATGCTCCACCACAAATAAATAATATGTTAGCTGTATTTATTTGTAAGAACTCTTGATGTGGATGTTTTCTTCCACCTTGAGGTGGTACAGAAGCAACTGTTCCTTCAAGTATCTTAAGTAATGCTTGTTGAACACCTTCTCCAGATACATCTCTTGTAATTGATGGATTTTCTGACTTTCTTGCTATCTTATCAATTTCATCAATATAGATTATTCCCTTTTCAGCTTTTTCTATATCATAATCGGCATTTTGAATTAATCTAAGAAGAATATTTTCAACATCTTCACCAACATATCCAGCTTCAGTTAATGTAGTTGCATCTGCAATTGCAAATGGTACATTTAAAAACTTTGCTAAAGTTTGTGCTAAAAATGTCTTACCAGAACCTGTAGGTCCAAGTAATAAAATATTACTCTTTTGTAATTCAACTTCATCTTTTGATGTGTCATTAGAATTTATTCTCTTATAGTGATTATATACAGCTACTGCAAGAGATTTTTTAGCTTCCTCCTGCCCAACAACATATCCATCTAAATATTCTTTAATTTCTTGAGGCTTCGATAATGTTCTGCTGTCAAATTGTAATGTTTCCTCTGCTTCATCTGCTATAATATCAGAACATAACTCTATACATTCATCACATATATATACTCCAGGACCTGCAATTAATCTTTTAACTTGCTCTTGACCTTTTCCACAAAAGGAACATTTTAATTGCTTCTTATCATCAAATTTAGTCATAATTTCACCTCCTGATTTATTTTTCAGTTGCTTTTTCTTTCTTTGTCATAACTTTATCAACCAATCCATAAGCTACTGCTTCTTCTGCATCTAAGAAATAATCTCTTTCAACATCTGATTTTATTTTTTCAATAGGTTGATTTGTATTTTTAGCTAGAATACTATTCAAAGTATCTTTAATTTTTAATATTTGCTTTGCATGAATATCAATATCTGTTGCTTGACCTTTAAATCCACCTAAAGGTTGGTGAATCATTATTTCTGCATTAGGAAGTGCTATACGCTTACCCTTTGCTCCACTTGACAATAAAAATGCTCCCATTGATGCTGCAAGTCCTATGCAAATAGTAGATACGTCTGCCTTGATATAGTTCATAGTATCATAAATAGCCATTCCAGCAGATACTGAACCTCCTGGGCTATTGATATATAAATATATATCCTTATCTGGATCTTCACTTTCTAAAAATAATAACTGTGCTATAACTAAATTTGCTGAATCGTCAGTAACTTCACCGCTTAACATTACTATTCTATCTTTTAATAATCTAGAAAAAATATCGTAAGCTCTTTCTCCTCTACCTGTTTGTTCAACCACTGTAGGTACTAATGCCATTTTTCTACCTCCTGTAAATACCACAATTTTTAAATAATTGCCAGAAAATATTTTTCTGGCAATTATTTCAATGTTTACTTATCTATACTATTATTTAATTTTACAATTGTCAACAACTAAATCTATTGTTTTTCTTATTACTATGTCATTTTCTAACATTGGTCTTTGTGCTTTCATAAGCATTTCAACCATACTGTTTAATTTATCTTCTTCTGAATTTGGAGCATACATCTTAGCAATTTCTTCTGCTTTAGCTTTTACTTCTTCTTCAGATGCAGTTATGTTTTCTGCCTTTGCAACTTCGCTGATAGCTAAATCTGCTCTAACCTTTCTTTCAGCATTTTCTTTCATATATTCTCTCATCTTATCTTCTGTATTATTAGTATATTGCATATATTGTTCTAATGTTAATCCTTGGTATTTTAATCTATTTTCTAAATCTTTTACCATAACATCAATTTCTTTTTCTATCATAACTTGTGGTAAATCAATTGTTGTAGCTTCTATTAATGCTGTAATTGCTGCTTCTTCTGTTTCAACCTTTTCCTTTTCAGCATTTGCTTCTTCAAGTCTCTTCTTAATATCAACTTTAACATCTGCAAGTGTTTCAAATTCTGTTGCTTCTTTTGCAAATTCATCATCTAAAGCAGGAAGTTCTTTAAATTTTACTTCTTTAACCTTAACTTTAAATGTTGCTTCTTTTCCATTTAATTCATCTTTTCCATATCCTTCTGGGAATGTAACAACAACATCCTTTTCATCTCCAGCTTTTAAACCTACTAATTGATCTTCAAAGTTATCAATGAATGATTTTGAACCAATTTCTAATGGATAGTTTTGACTAGTTCCACCTTCAAATGCTTCACCATCTATAAATCCTTCATAATCTATAACAGCGATATCGCCATTTTCAATAGCTCCATCCTTAACTTCTAATCTTGAATTTTTCTCTTGCATTGACACTAATTGATTTTGTATGTCTTCTTCTGTAACTTCATAAGTCTTCTTTTCAATTTCAAGTCCTTTGTATTCTCCAAGCTTAACTTCTGGGAAAACTGTGATTTCTGCTGTATAAACAAAATCTTTTCCTTCACCAATTTCTTTAACATCAACCTTTGGATAATCAACTGGCTTTATATCATTTTCCTCAAGAACTGCAGGATATGTTTCTTGAATTATAAAGTTAATTGCATCATCATAAAAAACTTCTACACCGTAGAATTTCTTTACGATAGCCATTGGAACTTTTCCTTTTCTGAATCCTTGAATGTTATAACGCATTTTATTTTTATTGTATGCTTTCTTTATAGCAGCATCAAATTTATCTGCTTCAACCTTTATTTCTACTTTTACAACATTAGCTTCTAATTTTTCAATTTTAGCTTCCATTTTTCTATATTCCTCCTAAAATAATTCTTCAACCGTTTTTTTAGACTAAATAATTATAACACAGTTATCTATTGTATTTCAAATTATTTATACATTTTTTTTGTTTTTATTGTGTAACATTACCATTTGCATCTAAATAGTAATTATTTCCATAAGCATTGAATTGTAAGCCCTTTTCCTTATCAACCTTTCCAAGAGCCACATCAGCTCCTGCATAGCTCCAAATTGTCATTTCAGTTTGATTTGTCAAATCATAAATCCAAATATACTTATTTACTAAATTTGAGCCATAATAAGGAAGAAAACTCAAATAAGCTACTTTATTTTCATTTATAAATCTTGGTGAAGCATGCCACATATATTCAGGATTATATTGAAGTGCTTCCTCCTTAGTAAGAACGCTTCCATTTCTTGAAATATATTGAGTTTTGGTAATATCCTTAGATACTCCCTCAACATTAAATAACTTCATATTTTGCTTTTTATCAATTATAACAATTTGTGTTCTATTTTCACTTATATCATACTCAAGTTGTTTAGAATTTTCAATATTCTTAAATTTTTTATTTCCATAAACTAATTCAAGTTCAGCCTTAATTATGCTTCCATCATTAAGCTTAAGCTCCATATATTTTTGTTTTTCTTCCTCTTCTTCCTTTTTCTTTTGCTCCTCTAGTTTCTTTTGTTCTTCAATTTCCTTTTCCTTTTCCTTTTCCTCTTCTTCCTTCTCCTTCTGAACCTTTGGATTATCACTATCTACCCAAGCCTGAAGTTTCTCTTTAATTTCACCAAAATCTATTTTTGAAAAATTTAATTTAATGAAAATTCCTCCACCTATTAAAACAAGTAGTACAATAATCAGAGTAATTCTTCTCTTTCTCCTTCTCTTTTTTCTTTCGTAATCACGACTAAATATACTTGTTTTTGCCAAAACGATTGTCTCCTTTCTATAAATTGAAGTTTTCTACCTCGACTACTATCCACTCACCATTTACATATTGAAGTTTTGTAAAAAAGTTCTTCTCATATTCATCACTAATAATTCCAAAAAAACTTTTGACTTTATATTTTAGTGAAACTGCTACTGTAGCAGAATATGGCTCACTACTATATTCATTTTTACCCTGCTCAATATTAACATCTTCTATTTCATAAGTATTTTTAAATATTATGTATTTATCTTCAAGTATTTGATAAATTTTATTTTTAGCTTCATTTGAAGAAGCTTCAATACATTGTTTATCTTCATTATTAAGTGCTTTAAATACACTACGATAAAATACATCTGTACAATTAGATAGTTGTCTTATCAATTCTTCATTTTCAATATTTATAGGAACATTTATTTCTTTTGAATTTACCACTTTAACTGGACTGCTTGTAATTTCTCCCCAAGGAAATGTCTTTTTTATAGAAACTGTAACGGAACCATCCTTACTAACTGGTCCTATTTCTTTATCATCCCTAACAAGAGCTCCAATTTCATTGTCATTCACAAGAATTTTAGCATCACCAAATTGAGACTTAACTTTTATATTCATGGCATCAAAATTTAGTGTTACTTGTTCATCCTTCATCAATAATATTTGCTCTTCATTATGAATATCACAATAATCACTATTTAATGTTGCTGATATCTTATATAATCCAGGAACCAAATGTATAAACTGAGCATCTGTACTTATTGTTTCATCATCTATAGTAAACTTGCCCTGTTCGTAATTACTCTTTATTTGAATATTATATAAATTTATATATAATTTATATTTTTCTCCAAAATAACCTTCTTCACTTGTTAAATAAAAATCATTTGTTTCATTATCTTTCTTTAACTTTGAAATAGTACTGTCTATTCTTAAACTATCCTGATTATAATATTCCATCAAATGATACAAATCATCTGAATTTACTTGAAGCTTATCCTTTGAAATAAGCTTATCGAGCTTTTGTGAATCATTTTCCTTTAATGCAATTTCTAATTGTCTAAGAACATCATCCTTTGAATTTCTAGCACTGCCTAAAAACATACTAAAGGGTAATAAAAAAGCTATAATACTAACAATGAGCAATATTTTCTTTTCTTTAACAAAGCTCCAAAAATCCATACAGATTTTTTTCACTTTGCTTATAATATCTGCCATAGTAATTAATCCTCTAATATATCAATAATCCACTTACCACAATCACAGCACTTATAGATTCTAATGACAAATAAATCCAAAGTACTTCTATCGATTTTATAAGCATCTACTTCTTCTTTTGTTATAAACTCATCATCTTTATTAATATATCCATGAATTTCTGAATAATAATTATTTTTACTTATATTACAGCATTCATTCACTTCAGTACAAGCAATTTTTTCATATGTAAGATTTTCTTCATAATCTTTTATTATAGGAATAATATCTTCATATTCACTTATATCATCTAAAAAATCCTCTTTTGTAAATTCAATATCCTTAATTTTGAACAATATTTCCATAAGTTAACCTCCAAATTATCATTATACTTTTAACATTTTCTCATTATAGTATATATAATTGCTATTTTATTTACAATACCAATTCAAAAAAGCAGATAGAGATTTCTACCTGCTTAATTCTCCTTAGTATATGGTCTTAATTGCCTTAACAACTTCTTCAGCAATATAAGTAGCATCTTCTAATGAAAGTGTACTATATACTGGAAGTGTTATTTCATTTTCATATTGAGCATACGCATTCTTATAATCATTTATATCAAAACCTAAATTTTTATATAGAGTAAGCATTGGAAGAGGCTTATAGTGAACATTAGTTGCAATCCCTTTCTCTTCTGCTAAATATTCTATTAGCTTATTTCTTTTTATAACATCAAAGCCTTTAACCCTATATAAATATAAGTGATATGAACTTTCTGTACCTAAATCATTCTTATACTCAGGTATTATAGAAAATTCTTCTTTTCCTAGTATATTAGTATAAATATCAAATATTGCTTTTCTTCTTTCAAGCATTTTTTCATATCTAGAAAGCTGTACTATTCCAATTGCAGCATTTATGTCAGTCATATTACACTTAAATCCATCATTTATTATGTCATATTCCCATGCTCCTGCTTTCATCTTAGTCAAAGCATCCTTTGACTGTCCATGTAGTGATGTAAATGTAATTATTTTATTTAAATCTTTGATGCCTTTAAATTCATCAAAATTATATGCAAGAGCTCCTCCCTCTGCAGTAGTTAAATTCTTAACTGCATGGAAAGAAAATGAATGAAAATCACATTGTGAACCAACTATCTCTCCCTTGTATTTTGCTCCAAAAGAGTGAGCTGAATCACAACTTATTACTATATCCTCTCTATTTTTTGCTTTTAATATCTCTTTAATCTTATCATAATCGCATGGCATACCTGCTATATCAACTGGCATTATAACCTTAGTTTTATCAGTAATAGCATCATAAAGCTTATCATAATCCATAAAAAATGTATCTTTTTTAACATCTATATACTTTAAGCTTATACCTCTATGAACAGATACACTAGATGTCGCTGTATAGGTATACGGTGTAGTTATTATTTCATCTCCCTGCTTTATATCTAATACCTTCAATACCATTTCCATACATGCTGTAGCACTGTTTAATGCATTAACATTTTTTACTTTACAATAATCCTGTAACTTTTCTTGAAATTCTGCAAGCTTTGGTCCTGATGTAATCCATCCAGACTTTAATACCTCTGCTACTAATTTTACTTCTTCCTCACTCATATCCGGAGGTGAAAAAGGTATTTTTTTCATTAAAAATCAATCCTTTCATTTAGATTCATTGATTAAATTCTTTAGTTTATTTTGCACAAGCCATAATTTTTTTTGCTTTCTATTTAAAGAAACCATTTTATTTTTATTGTTTTTATTTTCTTCTAAAAGCTTAATATACTTTTCGTCTGCGATTTTTAATGCATCCTCAATCGTTAATAATTCTTCTTTACTAAACATTTTCTACTTCCCATCTAAAAGTTTTATATTATCTATTATTCTTTCAATTATATCTATTCTGTTGAAAGGTGTAATCAAATAATATCCATCAACATAATCCTTTATTTTTTCAGCTACTTTTGTAGAAACCTTAACTGCTAATTCCGTAGCTTCTTCCTTAGTAACATTCTCATAAAGCTTTATTATTTCCTCTGAAACATTAATTCCAGATATTTCATTACTCATAAAACAAGCATTTCTATAACTAACAATAGGAATTATACCACCTAATATTTTTGCATTCAATTCCTTTTTAGCTCTTTTAAGGTTCTGTAAGGCTTGTTCTGTTAATACAGGCTGTGTTAAAAATGCTGTCATATTACATTCTATTTTTTTCTTTGCCTTCTTTAACTCATTATCAAAATTTACTGCATTTACATTTAATGCACCTAAAACATTAATTTTTTTATCAAATACAGTATCATTTAAATTTTTAATATAGTTTGATAATACTGCTGAATTATAGCTAAATACAGCTTTAACATCATCCCTAAACTCTGCTGGAATTGGGTCTCCTGTAACTAAAAGTACATTATTTACATCCTCAATATTAAGTCCAAGAAGCAATGCCTTAGTAGCATTTATATTTCTATCTCTACATGTCATATGCGGTATAGGTGTTATATTTAGCTCCCTTTTTAATTTACAAGCAAGAATACTACTATCAATTCTTGCTCTTGCTATAGGACAATCTGCTATAGTTACAGCATCCACTTCTTTATTCTTTAATCTTTCTGCACATTTCATAAAAGTAGTTATTTCTGGATTTATTGGTGGATCTAGCTCTACTGCAATTACCTTTTTTTCGCCTGAATTTAGCTTTTCAAGAAATTCATTTTTAGATACCTTCTTGGAGATGTCCTTATTTGTTATATTTTTAATAATAGTATCATTTCTAGCACTTAAAGAATTTAATGCTTCTCTTATTTGTTTTATATACTCAGGAGTCGTTCCACAACATCCTCCAACTATTTTGACTCCACACTTAACTATATCTGCCATAATTTCTGCAAAATACTTTGACGAATCTGAATATACTGTTTTTCTTCCAATCCATGTAGGATATCCTGCATTAGGCATAATAGAAATTATTTTATGATCTATGTTCATAGACTTTATATATTGATATAAGTGTGCTGGACCTGATAAGCAATTAAATCCTACTGCATCTATATCACTATTACTAGAAATATTTTGAACAATCTTGCTTCCAACATGTCCCCTTCTTGTATATCCTTCTGGATTTATTGCAAAGCTTGCAATAATAAATGCATTCTCATTTTTAGACTTTATATATTCTGCCAATTTATCAATATATCTTACTGTAGAAAAAGTTTCAAATATGAAATTTTCAGCACCAAGTTCTAAAAATGTATCAATTATTTTTTTATACTCTTCAAAATTATTTTCATTAACAAATGGCATAGGACCAATATCTGCAAATATAAATACTTCTGTTTCTTTTACAGCTTCAGTAGCTATTTTATAACCTTCAACTATAACTTTTTTTACTGTTTCAAAATCCGTCCTAAGACTTACAGTATTAGCAGAAAAGGTATTTGTTTTTATTGCATTACATCCAGCTTCTATATATTCTTTATGTATTTTTAAAATCAAATCTTTTTCATAAATATTAGCCATTTCACATTTTTCATACGAAACATTGTTTTTGATGTTAAAATACGTTCCCATTGCACCATCAAACAATAAAGGCTTCTTCTTTAAATATGTTTTTACATCCATATATTTTACCTCAATTCTTTTAACATTCATATCCAATATACCATAAAACTCCTTGTTTTTAAATATTTAATCTGCTAAACTTAATATAGTTAATTGGGGTATAAATTTAATTAAAGGGAGATAAATTATGAAGAAAGCTTTATTAATAATAGATGTTCAAAAATATGAAGAAAATTTTATTTGTAAAAATAAAAATAATATAGAAAGCTATCAACTATTTTCACAAAATATCAATTCAAATATTGAAAAATATACAAAAAACAATGATTTAGTAATTTATATTAGAGAAGAATTTCCTAACTGGTTCTTTTATAGAAACATTTTTCCTAGACGTTCTTTAAAAGGCTCTGATGAAGTTTTAATAGCAGATTCTATTATCCAAAAAAGTGATATTGAATTTACAAAAATGTTTCCAAGTGCCTTTACAAACAAAAAATTTAAAAAATACTTAAAGGAAAACAATATAGATACTATTGAAATTAATGGTATGGATGCTGGCTGTGGATGTGCGTATTTCACAGCAATAGATTCAGCCAAGCTAGGCTATAAAACTATTTATAATACCAATTGCCTTTCTACATCTTGGCCTGAGAAATTAGACTCAGCAAAAATCAAATTAGATAATTATGATATTGAAATAATAGGTTCATTAACTGATATGTTTGTTTTTTCAAATCAATAAAGGATAGCCATTTTTACTGACTATCCTTTTTTCTATAATTTTTCAACCTTTTTTCTTTCTGGCTTTAAATTATTACTCTTTTCTCTTCTCTTTTTAAGTTCTGCATCAATATCTTCTAATGTCAAGCCAAGCTCGGCCATTAAAACTAATACATGATAAGTTAAATCACATATTTCTCCTATTTGTTCTTCCTTGCTATCTCCAAGTGCTGCTATAACAACTTCTGTTGATTCTTCTCCAACTTTCTTTAATATCTTTTCTATACCCTTATTAAAAAGGTAGTTGGTATATGAACCCTCCTCTGCACACTCTTTACGCTCAAGTATAGTTTCAAATTCTTCTCTTAATTGACTTTTTTCCATTTTTATATTGCTCCTTATAAATTTCTATAAAAACAAGTTCTATTTCCTGTATGACATGCAGCACCAACTTGATCTACTAAAATTAAAATTGTATCATTGTCACAGTCAACTTTAATTTCCTTTACATATTGAAAATGTCCTGATGTTGCACCTTTATTCCAAAGTTCTTGTCTACTTCTTGAATAATACCATACCGTATCACCCTCTAAAGTTTTAATCAAACTTTCCTCATTCATATACCCAAGCATTAAAACTTCTTTAGTTTCATAATCCTGAGTAATTGCTGGGACTAATCCATCACCCTTTTTAAAATCAATTTTTTTGACCTTCTTTAAAATATCTTCTTTATTCATTGTGATATAATCTCCTATAATCTTACTGGTATGTTATTACTTCTTAGATATTTTTTTACCTCTTCAACTGTAACTTCTCCATAATGGAACATTGAAGCGGCAAGTGCTGCATCTGCTGCATTTTCTTTAAATACTTCTGCAAAGTGTTCAAGTGCCCCGCATCCTCCTGATGCAATAACTGGAACATTAGTAATATTAGATACTGCCTTTGATAACTCTATATCAAAACCTTTCTTAGTCCCATCTGCATCCATTGATGTTAATAATATTTCTCCAGCACCTAATGCCACTGCTTCTTCAATCCATTTTAGTGCATCCATCCCAGTATCAATTCTACCACCATTAATAACTACATTCCAACCTGAATTATCCTGCCTTTTTTTAGCATCTACAGCTAGTACTATACATTGATTACCAAAATAATATGCTCCATCTTGAATTAAGCTCTTATCTCTTACAGCAGCAGAATTTAAACTAATCTTATCTGCTCCAGCTCTTAAAATTCTCTTTATGTCTTCCATACTTCTAAGACCACCACCAACAGTAAATGGTATAAAAATCTGTTCTGCCACTCTCTCTACAACTTTTTCCATAATTCCTCTACCCTCATGAGTTGCAGTAATATCTAAAAATACAAGTTCATCTGCACCCTGTTTATAATACTCTTTAGCTAGTTCAACAGGGTCTCCAACTTCCTTAATGCCTACAAAATTTATTCCTTTTACTACTTTTCCATCCCTAACATCTAAACATGGAATTATTCTCTTAGTATGCATTTTTATTCCTCCTATCTTATTGTAGATAAATAATTAAAGTACCATTTCTTTAAAATTCTTTAGTATTGTCAAACCTACTTCAGCACTTTTTTCTGGATGAAACTGTGCTCCCATTATATTATCTTTTCTAAATAATCCAGGAATCTTTAAATCGCCATACATAGAATATCCAATCAAATCCTCATCATTATAATTTTGAGCTCTATATGAGTGTACGTAGTAAACAAATGCATCTTCTTTTAATCCCTCTAAAAGCTTATCTTCATGATTTTTTTCAAGGTTATTCCATCCAATATGAGGAATTTTTACATTAGGATCCTCCATCTTTCTTATCTCACCCTTTAGTAATCCTAAACCTTCTCTCTCTTTTCCTTCAAAGCCTCTTTCAAAAAGAACTTGCATTCCAAGGCAGATTCCAAGAAGTGGCTTTCCTTTTCTAGCCTCTTCTTGAATAACTTCAACTAATTTAACCTTATTTAAATTGTCCATACAATCTTGAAATGCTCCAACTCCAGGAAGGATTAATGCCTTAGCATTTCTGATATCCTCAATATTTGAAGATATTTTACATTCACAATCTATTTTTCTTAATGCATTATACACACTTTTTAGGTTTCCCATTCCATAATCTATAATAACTACCATAATTATACCTCCTAACTATAGCATTCCCTTTGTTGAAGGCAATACCATATTATTAGTATCTACTGCCTTTGCTTCTTTAAGTGCTCTACCTAGTGCCTTAAATAAAGCTTCTACCTTATGATGGTCATTTTGTCCATATAAAACTCTTGCATGCAAAGTAATCCCAGCATTAAATGCAAAAGCTCTGAAAAATTCTTCAGTCATCTCTGTTGAATAGTCTCCGATTGATTCTCTATTAAATTCACACTCAAAATGAAGATAACTTCTTCCACTTATATCTAATGAAACATGTGCTAGTGTTTCATCCATTGGTAAAAAGAAGTTTCCATATCTATTTATACCCCTTTTATCCCCAAGTGCTTCTAAAAAACATTTTCCAAGAGCAATTCCAACATCCTCTATTGTATGATGGTCACATACATATAAGTCTCCTTCAGCTTTAACAGTCAAATCAAAACCTCCATGAAACGCCATCAAATTAAGCATATGATCAAAAAATCCAATTCCAGTATCTATATCTGTTTTTCCTGTCCCATCTAAATTAATAGCAAGACTAATCTTTGTTTCATTTGTATTTCTTTCTAAATTACTTACTCTATTCATACTATTTCAACCTTACCCTTACAGAATTGGCATGAGCTGTTAGTCCTTCTTTATTGGCAATGTTAATTATCTTTTGACCATCTTCTTGTATAGCTTCCTCTGAATAGTATAGGAATGAAGATTTCTTAATAAAGCTATCCACTGATAATGCAGAGAAGAATCTTGCTGTTCCGCTAGTTGGAAGTACATGATTAGTTCCTCCAAAATAATCTCCAATCGGTTCTGCTGTATTGTGTCCTAAAAATACCGAACCTGCATGCTTTACTTTTCCAAGTAACTCCATAGCATTATCGAGCATAAGTTCTAAGTGTTCTGGTGCAATTTTATTTGATACTTCAATGCACTCATCAATAGTATCACATATGATTACTTTACCATAATTTTTAAGTGACTCCTTAATAATATCTTTTCTTTCAAGATTTTCTACTTGCTTTTCAATTTCCACTTCAACCTCTTCATATAGCTTTTTAGATGTTGTAACCAATATTGATGATGCAAGTTTATCATGTTCAGCCTGTGACATCAAATCAGCAGCAACAAAGGCTGGATTTGCATTTTCATCAGCAATAACTAGTATTTCACTTGGTCCTGCCACCATATCTATATCTACTGTTCCATAAACCAACTTCTTTGCTGTAGCAACAAATATATTACCAGGTCCTACAATTTTATCTACCTTTGGAATAGTTTCTGTACCATAAGCAAGTGCAGCAACAGCTTGTGCTCCTCCGACCTTGTATATTTTATCTATTCCTGCAATCTTAGCCGCAACTCCTATATAGGGATTTATGCTTCCATCTTTACTTGGAGGTGTAACCATAACAATATTTTTAACTCCTGCTACCTTTGCTGGAATTATATTCATTAATACAGATGAAGGATAGGCAGCTGTTCCTCCTGGAACATATACACCTACTGAATCAAGAGGTAATACTCTTTGTCCTAAGAAAACTCCTCTTTCTTTATTTAAAATAAACCCTCTAGACTTTTGTGCTTTATGATAAAATTCTATATTTTCTTTAGCTTCATTAAGGTTATTAATAAATTCGTCCTCAACCTTATCAAAGCACTTTTGAAGCTCCTCATCTGTAACTTCCATATTATCTAACGCTACTTTATCAAACTTTTCAGTATATTCCTTTAAGGCCTTATCCTTGTTAATCCTTACATTATTTAATACCTCTGTTACTGTAGCTATTATTTGAGGATCTACGCTTCCTTCTCTTTCACTAATATCTTTTAATAATAAATCCCAACCTTTTTCTTTAAGGTTAAATTCACTTAGCATTAATTTCATCTCCTCCTCTTAATAAAATTATTCTTCATTTTTTATTACTTGTTTTATATTATTAATAAAATCCCATATTTCTTGTTTTTTCATCTTACAACTTGCTTTATTAACAATTATCCTTGCACTGATATCACATATCTCATCAAAAACAACCAATCCATTTTCCTTTAGTGTTGTTCCAGTTTCCATAATATCAACTATTGCATCACATAATCCAAGAATTGGTGCAAGCTCTACAGAACCTTCTATTTTTATGATTTCAACATCCATACCTTTTTTCTTAAAATAATCTCTCGCTACCTTTGGATACTTTGTTCCTATTTTTATATGACCCATTTTATCATATATATTTTTTTCTGGAAGAGAAGCTACAATAAACTTGCATTTACCTATTCCTAAATCCAAAACCTCATAGTAATTATTGTCTCCTTCAAGAAGTGTATCCTTACCAACAACACCTACATCTGCAACCCCATTTGCAACATAAGTTAATGAGTCAGCAGCTTTAACTAAAAAATATTTTATTTCTTCTTTAGTATCATTAAATACAAGCTTTCTTCCCTTATCTTTTAATTCCTCTGTTCCATATCCTGCTTTATCTAATATCTTTACAGTTTCTTTTTCTAATCTTCCCTTTGTTAATGCTATACTTATCATCTGTAAATCACTTCCTCTTCAACATTTATGTCATCAATTTGATTATCAGGTACAAGCTCAACTATTTTACCTTCATTTCTTAAAATATTAGCTTTCTTTATTACTATCAATTCATATTTCTTTGGATAATGTATCTTGAACTTCTTAACTTCTTCTAAGTAGCTTTCATCAAGTGCTTCAATCATAGCATCTAAATTAATAGAAAAACCAATAGCAGGTGAATCTTTATCAAATTTCTTAAGGAGATTATCATAACGTCCTCCACTCAATACGATAGCCCCTGCCCCTTCTGCATAGCCTCTAAATATTATACCTGTATAATAATCTTGTCTTGGAGACATTCCTAA
The DNA here is from genome assembly GCA_022767515.1 of Clostridium sp. GTDB lineage: Bacteria > Bacillota > Clostridia > Clostridiales > Clostridiaceae > Clostridium. Next base: position 19,990 of record JALENK010000076.1, on the reverse strand, counting down.
ATCAAATGAGATATTATCTGCATATCCAATTTCAGTTAAGGCATAATGTAATTTTTCCATATAAAAAATATTATTATCTAGTTCCTCTGAAAAAGCTAACTCTTTTGCTCTTTGAATAACTTCGCTTCCACCAAATAACCAAGGGAGCTCTATTAAAAATTTCTTGTTATTTTGTGGAATATCTAATTTCTCTAAATAATCCTCAAGCTCTTTAGCACTTTTTCTATCAACTAAATCTGCTAGATTATCTTTATCCTCATCAGTGATATTTAAATCCTTAACTAATGTATTAAAAAAGTTTATATTTCCTATTTCTAATTTATATGTTTTATTTTTTAATACCTTTAATGTTTCTAATGCAGTAGATAAAATTTCTATATCTGACTCTTCATCATTAAGACCAATAAGTTCAACGCCACAGTCAGTATACTCATTTCTTCTTCCACCAAATTTTTCATGAACTCTAAACACATCTGAGCAGTATCTAATTCTTGATACTCCTTCATTATTTTTAAGCTTACTGCCTACAACTCTCGCTATAGGAATAGTCATATCTGGTCTTAAAACTAATATTTTACCCTTAGAATCAGAAAATTTAAAAACATCTTCTTCCTTTAAATTTTGAAATCCTCTATTGAATGTTTGATAGTATTCCATTGTTGGAGTTTTTATTTCATTAAATCCGCATTTTTCAAGTACATTTTCTATATTTTTTTGTAATTTATTTTTGATTGCACATTCTTGTAAAACAATATCTTTTGTTCCTTCTGGAATAATAAACTTATCTTTCATAATGTCCCTCCACTTCATTACTTTAATACACTAAATCACTAAACTATGAATTAATGATAATATATCATTAATAAACTGTCAATATTTATTTTAAATTCTTTATTTTATCAATATCTACTCTATGAACTGCCCATTCTTGCATACATTCTGCACCAATCTTCTTATAGAAGCTCATTGCTTCCTCATTCCAATTAAGGCAATTCCATTGAAATCTAACACAGTTATTTTCCTCTGCAATATCAGCTAATATCTTAAGCATTTCTTTTCCATATCCATTATTTCTAAATTGAGGTTTAATAAATAAGTCCTGTATATAAAGCCCTGCTCTTCCTTTAAATGAAGAAAAATTATAAAAATAAATTGCAAATCCAACAGGGATACCCTGAACTTCTCCTATTAGAACCTTTGCTTTATTATCTAAAAATAAACTTTGTCTTAAACTCTCTTCTGTTGCTATTACTTCTTTTAATCTAATTTCATATTCTGCCAAATCTTTTATTAGTTCTAAAATTAAAGAAACATCTTCTTCAACAGCTTCTCTAATTATATAATCATCAATTCGTGTTTTATATTGCATTTTTTTCCTCCCTTTATTAACTTACATATTATGTATAATTATACAAAATATTGAATTATAAAAATGAACATTTAGAGAATACTCCCTAAATGTTCATAAATTTACTCAATCACCTCAGCTCCATTGTTATTAATTGCAAGATTTAAAACATCCCATTCTAAATAAGCACTCTTTAACACTTGCTTTATTTTATCTACATACTCACTATCATCTTCTCTTGCTAAAGTCATTATAGTTGGTCCAGCACCACTTAAAAATGATGCTAAAGCTCCCATTTCATATGCCTTTTCTCTTACAAAATCAAATCCTTGAATTAATCTTCCTCTGTATTTTTCATGAAAAGAATCCTTGCATGCAAATTTTAGTAATTCTAAATTACCATTTGATAATGCCGTAACCATAAGTGCTGCTCTACCAACATTGTATACACCATCTTCTCTAGCAATAATGTTTGGAACAACCTTTCTAGCTTCTTTAGTAGATAATCTAAAATTCGGTATTATCGGAACAAATTTTATATTCTCTTTTATATTAACTTTATCATAATAATACTTATTTCCTTCTTTTATAGAAACAATCATTCCTCCAAAAACAGCAGGAGCTACATTATCTGGATGACCTTCTATTTCAACTGCCAATTCAAATATTTCTTCTTTTGAAAGCTTGTTTCCCATTAGTACATTTGCACCTACAAGCCCTGCTACTATACAGCTAGAACTACTACCAAGACCTCTTGATATAGGAACATTTTGTTCTAATATACTTATCTTAACACCTTTACATTCATAATTAGCCTTTTCAAAAGCTTTAAGCATAGACTGATATATAATATTGTTTTTATTACAGAATTCTTCTTCAACGCCTTCAAATTCTAATCCTTGTTCAATTTCCTCAAAGCCATAAACATTAAATAAATCTACAGCTATACCCATAACATCAAATCCAGGTCCTAGATTAGCTGATGTTGCTGGCACTCTTACTTTAACCATCTTTCCTTTTTCCCCAATCTTTATTTGATATATGATAATAATGCATCTCTCATCTTATCTTTTTCCCAAACTTCATCATGAAGAACTTCTTTCTTATCAAGATTCTTTAAATTGTTTGGAATTTCAACATTAGTTACTTCATTTAGCTTTTCTAAAACTTCAAAGTCAGATAATCCTTCAATATCAATTCCTAGTGCTTTACAAATGCTTCTTGGGAACTTATATGGACTTGCTGTTGAAGCTAATAATACTTGTCTATTATCTCCAGTTTCCTTAACATACTTTTCATATACAACTTCTGCAACTGCTGTATGTGTGTCTATTAAGTAATTTTCTTCTTCATACTTTCTCTTAATGATTTCATATGTTTCTTCTTGTGTTGCATAATTTCCATAGAATTCTTTAACAAAATCCTTAGCTTTATCAGAAATACTATAAACACCATTTGCATTTAATTCTTCCATAAGCTTCTTAACTTCTTCACCATTTCTGCCACATGCTTCAAATAATAATCTTTCTAGATTAGATGAAACTAATATATCCATTGATGGAGATTCAGTTAATATTAATTCTCTCTTCTTATCATATGTTCCACTTTGGAAGAAATCTGTTAATACTTTATTTTCATTAGATGCACAAATAAATTTATTTATTGGAAGACCCATTTGCTTAGCATAATATGATGCTAATATATTTCCAAAGTTTCCTGTTGGAACTACTACATTTATCTCTTCATCTTCTTTAATTTTTCCTTGCTTTACAAGTTCAAAATATCCATAGAAATAGTAAACAATTTGAGGCACTAATCTTCCTATATTAATTGAATTTGCTGATGATAATCTTATATTATCCTTAGCAAGCTCATCTTTAAACGCTTCATCTCCAAAAATAACTTTAACTCCAGTTTGAGCATTATCAAAATTTCCTGTAATTCCAAAAACCTTAACATTGTTACCTTCTTGAGTTACCATTTGTCTTTCTTGTATAGCACTTACACCATTCTTAGGATAATATACTACTACCTTGAAGCCTTCAACATTTTTAAAGCCTTCAAGAGCAGCCTTTCCTGTATCTCCTGATGTTGCTGTCAAAATAACTATTTCATCATCTATTCCAAGGGCTTTTTTAGCTCTTTTCATAACTTGTGGTAAAAATAATAATGCTGCATCTTTAAATGCACAAGTTGGTCCATGATATAATTCTAAAACACCATTATTTTTTACATCTACAGAAAATCTACCATTGTATGCATCATTAATTGCTGATTTTAAATCATCCTCGTTTATATCTGTAAAATATGACTTAATAACTTTAAATGCTAACTCCTCATAAGTTAAACCAATTTCTTTTTTTAATTCCGAATATAAATTAGGAAAAGATTCTGGAACATATAATCCCCCGTCTTTTGCTATTCCTCGAATTATTGCATTAGCTGATGCAATTTCCTTTTCCATTCCTCTTGTACTTTGAAATTTCATTATTAAACCACCTCATATATTTTTTTATAAATTTCACTAACATACCACAATATTATCATTTTTTCAACTTAAAAACAACTATTATAATGAAAGAAGTAACAAACCTGCTTTAATTGACATATTTTTACTCTGTGCAAATTGCTTTGCCTCACTAACTTTTATTTTAATAACCTCTATTTCTTCATCATCTTCCAAATTTTGAGCAGAAATTTCTCCTTCGACTAACATTTTAACCACAGCAGTCTTTTCATCACTTATTCCAACTGCTGAATAGCTAGGCTTTAGAAGTATTTGATGCTCTAGACATCTTAAACCAGTTTCCTCAAATAGCTCTCTCTTAGCTGCCGTAATTATATCTTCGCCCTCATCAATTATACCTGCAGGAAGTTCATATATAAATTCGTTTGCAGCCGGTCTAAATTGCTTTACAAGAACAACTTCTCCTTCTCTTGTTATAGGAAGAATCATAACCCCATCACAGAATTCTTTTTCTTTATTAATACAAGATAAATCTTCCTTATTTCTTCTGCTTACAATAAAATAATCTTTGTTATTTCCAACTTTATTAGTTAATTTTAATTTAAACATATTTAAATATTTTGTTTTTATTAATTGTTCTATATCATTTAATTTCATAAATAATTTCCTCCAAAAATATCAATTAAATTATACTATAATTTTTCCCACAAAATCCAATAATAATACAGTTTATTTTTATTTATTTAGCACAAAATAATATTGCAAAGCAAAAGAAAAAAGCTTAGCAAAAAAACATTTTGTTAAAGGAGTGGTTTTTATGTCACAACAAAAATTAGTCCCAGAAGCTAAAAATGGATTATCAAAATTCAAAAACGAAGTAGCTGGTGAAATGGGAGTACCTTTCACTGATTACAATGGAAATCTTTCTTCAAAACAATGTGGAAGTGTTGGTGGAGAAATGGTTAAAAGAATGGTCCAACAATATGAAAACAACATGAAATAGGCACAATACAAAAGGGAGTATCACATTAGTGTGATACTCCCGTCTTTATACTATTTATTAATATTCCTAGTGAATTAATAAATAGTATTCCATTCCTCAATAATGCAAGTATGATGTTTTTTATCTTTAACATCTGCATCATAATTTATTCCAACTAAAAGAATCTTATCACTGTAACCTGACAATACTCCTTGATATCTCTTTTCCTTAATCTGCTTGATTGCTGTATCCGCAGACTTATTATACTTAAGTTCCACTACCATAGCTGGTCTCCAACCAGCATTTACTCTTGGCTTGAATATAAAATCTACATATCCTTTGCCAGCAGGATGCTCACGAACAATTTCATAATATGCCTTAGCTGTAAAATATGCCATTGTTAGAACGCAACTTAAAGAATTTTCATCATTATAGTTTAGAACAGAAGTATAAGTTTCATGCACTAATTCAATAAGTTCTGCCACTCTGTCAGCATTGCCATCTATTGTCTCATCTAACAATTCATCACAAATTGAAATAGCTTTAGCAATATCTTTCCATTCACCTGTTTGTAAAGCTGCCTCAAATGAAGTAGCAACCTCATAATTTGGAATAAACGCACTCTTCCTATCAACATCATATCCCAAATATCCCAAATGAATCAATGCGGTTAATGCATCGTCTTTTGATGCAACTGTAAAAAAATCATTTTGAAATGTATTAGTATTAACCCTTACTTTTCCACCAGATAGCATTGTCATAATATCATCTTTAAGACCAACATAATTCATCGTGATAAATTTATTTATTGTGGAAAATGATGAAGTGTTTTTCCAATAGGAATCAAATTTGTGCCTGTCTATCGCAAATGAAACAGAGTTTGGATTATAAATATCTATATTATCAATTAAATACCCATTATACCATGATTTCATAGTTTCAAAATCCATATTATATTTTTCACAAAGTAATCTTACTTCGCCTTCAGTAAAGCCAAAATACTCTGTAATTGGAAAAGAATCTATCATTGTATATTCTCTAAAATTGTTTAGTGCTGATTCATCTTCTACTTTCTTAATTGGTAAAATTCCTGTAATATATGCCAATGCCAAAAATGCTTTTGATTCTTCTGATTTGAATAGAGAATGAAGAAACTCTAAATATCTATGGACTAATTCTTTGTCCTTACTATTTCTAATAACACAATCCCATTCATCAATGATAATTACAAATGGAATATTAGATATTCTATAAACACTCATAATAACCGAATTAATCATTTTTGAATAGTCTATTTTATCCTCATATACTTCTCTTATGTCATCACATATATATTCGATTATCTTCTCAACTATATTATCCTTATAAGAATCCCAAAATGATGAAACATCGATATGAATGACATTATATTTATTCATATACTTTCTATAATCAACACTTTCAGAAATACTAGTATCATCAAAAAGATTAGAGGAATCACATCCAAGACTATAATAAGCATCTATCATTCCAGCAGCATGTGATTTTCCAAAACGTCTAGCATGACTTAATGCAATACAGTTTTCTTCTGTTGATAATCTTTTGTTCAAATATTCAATTAAACCTGTTTTATCAACAAAAATCTGACTATTTCTTGCTCGTGTAAAGCTTTCATTATTCGGATTAAAATATACGCCCATACCTATTATCACCTCATCATTAATATTTGTAACCCTTAATTCCTTCACTTTTATTATATGATACCAACATCATTATATTTAAGGATACATATAATGTCAATTGCCACTTAATTATCTTTATTTAGGATTAACATGAACCATACAATGCTTTACACCCTTAATATTTTCTTCTAATGATATGTGTACATTTTCAGCAATGTCATGAGCATATTTAAGTTCTAAGTTTCCATCACATACTATCTCTACATCAACATATATTTTAGAACCAAAAACTCTAGTTTTTATGCTATCAATACCTATAACACCCTCTATGCTTAATATTATTTTTTTCATCTCTTCCACTGTCTTTTTATCACATGATTCATCAGTCATCTTTCTTATTGAATCAACAAATATTTCACCTGCGACCTTAACTATAAATACACATATTATTATACTTGCAAGTGGGTCTAAAAGTTTGTATCCCATCCTTGCACCAGCTATCCCTATTAAACTTCCGATTGATGATAATGCATCCGATCTATGATGCCATGCATCTGCCATAAGTGAAATAGAATTAATTTTAATTGCAGCATTTCTTGTATACCAATACATAACCTCCTTAACTATTATTGATACAATAGCTGCAATTAAGGCTAATGTTCCTGGAGCTACTATATCACTAACTTCAGACTGTCTAAGTTTATTATACCCTGCAATTCCAACTCCTACTCCTGTAGCACCTAATATAATTGCAAGAATAATTGACGCAACACACTCATATCTTTCATATCCATACTGATGCTTTTCATCAATCTCTTTATTAGAAATTTTAGCACCTATAATAACAATAATAGTACTAAATACATCTGATGCAGAATGTATGGCATCTGAAATCATTGCTCCAGAATTTGCTACAACTCCTGCAATCATCTTAAAAATAGCTAATATTGTATTCATAATAATACTGTTTTTTGAAACCGTATACACAATCTGTACATCTGTTAATTTTTTTTTCATATTCCCCCTCCTTTATAATCCCCCCCTCACTACAACATATTAAAAAACAAAAAAAATACACTTATGGAACATATTTTATACTGTCCCACAAGTGTATATAAAATTCACTTGTTGCTGATAATTCAGCCCGGCTAACGTAAAAACTTACTGCCTGATCAGTTTGTACTGTAGATTTATATGCAGTGCAAAGAGATATTAATAAGTATATTACATTAAGCCTTACTAATTGTCAATATATTTTTATACATTTAAAACTAATTGTTCATCTACAATGTCAGCAACAACCTTAGAACCATATTGTATTTCGCCCTTAATTATCTTTCTAGCAAGTAAATTCTCTAAAGTGTTTTGAATAAATCTCTTAAGTGGTCTTGCTCCATAAATAGGGTCGTATCCTTCATTAGCCAAATAATCTTTAGCTTTATCTGTAATCTCTAAAGTAATGTTTCTATCATTTAATCTATTTCTAACACTGTCTAAGAATATTTCTATTATTCTCTTAATTTCATCAACCAAAAGAGGCTTAAACATAATAGTATCGTCAACTCTATTTAAAAATTCTGGTCTGAACTTACTCTTTAATATGTCCATGACCTTACCTCTAGCTTCTTCAGTATTTCCACCTTCTAATAAATATTGAGAACCAATATTAGAAGTCATAATAATTATAGTATTTTTAAAATCAACAGTTTTACCCTTATTGTCTGTAAGTCTACCATCATCTAATATTTGAAGGAACATATTAAACACATCTTCATGTGCTTTCTCTATTTCATCAAATAAAATAACACTGTATGGTTTTCTTCTAACAGCCTCTGTAAGTTGACCTCCTTGTTCATAACCTACATATCCTGGAGGCGCTCCAACAAGTCTTGATACTGCATGCTTTTCCATATATTCAGACATATCTATTCTAATCATAGCATCTTCACTATCAAATAAAGTTCTTGCAACAGTTTTTGCAAGTTCAGTTTTACCTACTCCTGTTGGACCTAAAAATAAAAATGAACCAATTGGTTTATTCTCATCCTTAAGACCTGCTCTTGCCCTTAATATGGCACTTGTAACTGCATTAATTGCTTCATCCTGACCTACAACCCTCTTTTTAAGTTCATCATCAAGTCTAAGAAGCTTTTCTCTTTCACCTTCAACAAGTCTTGATACAGGTATACCAGTTCTTCTTGATAAAACCTCAGAAATTTCGTCTTCTGTTACTTCTTCCTTTAATAGAGCACCTTCATAATTTTCTTTTGCCTCTTCCTCTTTGGTCTTTATTTCTGCTTCTATTTTAGGAATTAATGAATATTGAATTTCAGAAGCTTTATTATAATCATATGCTCTTTGGTATTTTTCTAAATCTCCTCTAGCTTCATCAAGTTTTGATTTCAAATCTCTCAAAACAAGTATATGCTCTTTTTCTTTCTCATATTTAGCTGTCATCTCATCATTCTTTTCTTTAAGCTCAGCTAATTCCTTCTTTAATTTTTCAAGTCTTTCCTTTGAAGCATCATCATTTTCCTTTTCAAGTGCTTCTTTTTCTGTTTCAAGCATAAATAATTTTCTTCTAATTTCATCTAATTCTGTTGGAAGTGAATCAATTTCAGATCTAATCATAGCACCCGATTCATCAATTAAATCTATGGCCTTATCTGGTAAATATCTATCTTGAATATATCTATCTGATAATTTTGCAGCTGCTACAATTGCAGAATCATGAATTCTGATTCCATGATGAATTTCAAACTTCTCTCTTAAACCTCTTAATATTGATATTGTATCTTCAACTGTTGGTTCATTAACTATTACAGGTTGGAATCTTCTTTCAAGTGCCTTATCTTTTTCTATATACATTCTATATTCATCAAACGTAGTAGCTCCAATACAATGCAACTCTCCTCTTGCAAGAAGTGGTTTTATTAAGTTACCTGCATCCATTGCTCCATCAGTCTTACCTGCACCCACAATAGTATGAATTTCATCAATAAATAATAATATTTTACCATCACTACCCTGAACTTCTTTTAAAACAGCCTTTAATCTTTCTTCAAATTCACCTCTATATTTGGCACCTGCTATTAAAGAACCCATATCAAGTGAAAATATTATTTTATCCTTTAAACCTTCTGGAACATCTCCTCTTACAATTCTTTCAGCAAGACCTTCAATAATTGCAGTTTTACCAACACCAGGTTCACCAATTAAAACAGGATTGTTCTTAGTTCTTCTTGATAAAATTCTAATTGCCGTTCTTATTTCATCATCTCTTCCAATTACAGGATCTAGCTTGTGTTGCTTTGCTAATTCCACTAAGTTAGTACCATATTTTGAAAGTGCATCATAGGTACCTTCCGGATCATTAGTCTCTACCTTTTGATTTCCTCTAACTTCCTTTAACACACTCATAAAACTATCTTTAGTAATATTGAATCTTCTTAGTATATCAAAGACAGCTCCAGATTTTTCTCTTTCAATTATAGCAAGCATAACATGTTCCACTGATATATATGAATCTTCAAAGCGTTTTGAAATCTCTTCAGCCTTTAGTAGAATCTCTTCTCCTGCACGAGTAAAATATACTCCCTGAGAATTAGCACCATCTCCAAGAACTTTAGGCATTGAATTTAATGTATTATTAACACTCAACCTAATATCCTTTAAAACTATTCCCATCTTATCAAAAATATTTGGAATCAATCCATCATCCTGCTCTAATAATGCGGCAAACATATGAATTACTTCTATCTGCTGATGATTATTTCTAACTGCTATTAAATTCGCATCATTAAGCATTTGTTGTACTCTTAAAGTCATTTTGTTTACATCCATAATATTTTACCTCCATCTCTTATATTATATAAGTATAATACCACAAAAGTCAAAGAAAGTCAAAGTATATTTTCATATAATATAAAAACCTAATAGTAAAAAACTATCAGGCATTTATATTATAACTTCTTTTTTAATTTTAATGCATAATTAAAATATTTTATTGCATCTTTAGTTTGTCCAAGCTTGTAATACATCAAGCCCATTTGTAAATGTCTGTTATATCTCTCTTTCTTAGAACCAAACTTAAATAATGAATCTAGTGATAAATTCATACATCTATCAGCCTCTTCATACTTTCCTAAAGACTGAAGCACTCTTCCCTTTAAATAATAAGCTTTTTCTATAAGCTTTATATCATCAACATATATAGCATTGTTTAAATTTTCTTCTGCAAGCTCAATTGCATAGTCATATTTCTTATTATCAACTAACAATTCAATACACGTACTTAAAAATAACACATAACTTTTAATATCATCTTTATCAAATTCTCCAATTGCTTCTTTTATATATCTAATTGCCTTCTCATCATTTTTTACATAAAAATAGGCTTCAGCGAACATAACTTTATCATTAGCTGGCCCATTTTTAACTCTCTTACACTTTATGTTCTCATATATCATAATATATTCGTTTTGCTTTGAGCTACTAAGTTTAATACAAGATAATGCAAAGTATTTATAAATAACCTTTTTTATTTCTAATTCATTTGTATCCTTTTCACTCTCAACTAGCTTTTTCAATACATCATATGCCTTTGATATTTCATTTGCCTTGTAATAACATACTCCCATATTGAACTCTGACATTCTATAATCATTTTTATATGTCTCATCTACATAAAACAAATTTTCAATCAATCTATTATAATATACAGAAGCTTGTAAATATTCTTCTCTCCAATAAAGATATGATGCCATATCATAATAATAAACTATAACATTCTCTCTAGTTTTTACTTTTCTAAATACACTATAATAATTCTGTATAATAGCATCACATTCATCTAATTTTAAATATTTTATGTAGTCTTTGTATATTAAATGATATAATTCAAATGCCAAATCATAATACTCATACTCAATAGCACAAGAAATATTTTCATTTATTTCATTGATTATTTGATCATTAAAATTCTCTTGTTTTTTATATTGATTTAAATTATTTTCAATCTGCTCATATACATCCTGAATTAAGTAATCATAATCAATGTCAATAATATCTGCAATATATCTAATAATTTTTTCATCTGGTTTAATTTTTTCATTTTCAATACAACTCATTTTAGATATAGAAATACTATCTTTACATAATTCTTTTAATGTTATTCCCTTATATATTCTAGCTCTTTTTATCTTTTGTCCCGTAGATAAAATCTCCATAAATTTATCCCCCTTTTCCCCTAAATATTTAGTACACCAATAGAATTATATAATTCAACTGCTTCACTTAAATATTTTTGAGCACTCTCCTCGTTTTTATTATCACTAAAATACTTACTAATATACAAACAAACTTCTGCTGCAAGTCTTACATAATTATTACTTTTGGCATATTCATAAGCCTCATTCAAAATTCTTTCACACTCTTTATAATCCCCTTCAAGCATACATATATTTGCCTTTAGCATTGATACCTCGACACATTTATCTATATCCTTTTTATCTATAATTTTATCTATTTCTTCAATTAACTCTCTATTTTCTTGTATTTTTTTAAGCTTAATATTATTTTTACCTAAGTTAATCATTGTATCAATTATATCATCATCGCCACTCACAGCCTTAATCTTCTCTGCATGCTTAAAATACTTTTCACTTTCATTAGGCTCATCAAAATCATAAAATAACATTCCTAAATTATTTTGAATATCACATACATGCTTATTCTTTTCAACTTCATTTAATAAATTATATGCTTTTTCAGAATAAAGGATTGCTAATTCTAAATTTCCTTTAGCCATAAATTCCTCTGCCTTTTTCATTAATTTCTTAGAAAACCCTTCAACATCATTTATTTCATTAAACTTTTCCTTTGCAAGCATTGCATATTTTCTTGCTTCATCTTCTTTTTCATTTATATAAGATACTTTCGCTAAACTATAATATATATCCCCTAAAATATATTCATTACCTATACTATTATCCTTATAACACACTTCTGCTTGTTTTAAATAATTTATAGCTGCATAATATGAATTTTGTTCAATACATATCTTACTTAAATAAATCAGCGAATGTATTACATCTATATAATTTTCACTATCATTAAAATTTATTTGTGCATCTAAATACAATTCTTCTGCTTTAATGTAGTTTTTTCTAATCCTATATAATTCTGCCTTTAAAAATATAATTCTACCTTTTTTATCTTCAAGCTTATACTTTTCAATATATTTAAAAGCTTCATCTAAATTCTTTTCACAAAGTATATATTCCTTATTGTGAATATATGATGATGCCATATACTCATAATAATTTACTATTTTTTCAGCCTGACTTTCTTCTGTTTCAATCAAATATTCAATTGTAGTATTTAAATTATCAGCTAAATATTCTAATAAATCCATTGATGGATTAGATCTTCCCGATTCAATAAGGCTAATCTGCCCTGGCGTAATTCTATCTTTAGCTAAATCCTTTAATGTCATATTTAACTCTTTACGCTTACGTTTAATCTTCTCGCCTAATGATAATATTTCCATAAATCCACTCCCTTTATAATACAAAATCCCCACTTAATTATATCACAAAAAATTTCAAAATAACAGTTTTTTACCTATAAATGTAATTATTACGAGCATTTATAATATAAATTTAAAAAAATAAAGTGATTTAAATACATATTTAAACCACTTTGTAAAATTAATATCATTTTAAATACTTATTTTTTAATCCTATATAAGAATTTTTTGCAGGACACATTAAATTATTACACATTCTTTTTATCTTCTTTTGTGTTCTTTTATTAAGCTGTGGCAGAACCATCACTCCAACTGCTGTCCCAACCAAAGCTCCTGTTATAATACAGTTTATATATTTATTCATACTAACTTCACCTCACATTCATTTTCTGAAGTTAGTATGCACACTATTTAATTAAATTATACCTAGTGCTTCCTTAGCTAATTTATCTACCATATCATTAAATTTATTTCCACTATGACCCTTTACTTTTCTAAAATTTATCTTAATTTTCTTTTTATACTCACTCATCTTATCATAATAATTTCGTGTCAAGTCATTATTTCTATTCCATGTACCCATTGCCCAAGATGCTATTCCTTGATAATCATGAACAATAGTTATTTCATCATAAGATTCTTTTATTGCATACTCAACAGCTTTAATTGCAGCTAATACTTCACCTGAAATATTTCTAAACTTAATATCTGCTTTCTCCTCTCCCAGACCATTCTCTTTATATATAACTTCACCATCTTTTAAAATCACAATACCATAGGAATAGTTTCTCTTTTCTTCCGAAAAACTACCATCAACATAGGAAATCAATCCAATACTGTCATCTTCTCCATCATTCTTTGTAACAGTTTGATTACTATTTATATCTAAATAATCTTGAGCCTCTTCTAATGTTTTAAAACTTTTATAAATAGCTCCCTTAACTCCATATACCTCATTTTTACATTCATCCCAAGTATTTAATATTAATGGTTTATTAGATTTTCCTTTAAAAACTGCATAATATTTTGCCATATATACTCCTTTCTACAATGTAGTTAATTCTTCTATAACACTACATAGCTTTTGAACATTTGCTGCGCCTGTATAATTAATTATATAATCCAAGCTATTTTTAAGAAGAAATATAAAATCGTCTTTTCCTTGCCAATTTTCTAATAAAACGTTAAGCTCTACATCATTTACCATAGTATTTACTGCAAAAAATACAACTGACAAGTCATCAATTTTGCCTATAAACGGTATTTTATTAGGAATGATATTATTAGGTGTCGAAACATAGGCTATAGTCGCTCCAATAATTATCTTAGTTTTAAGTGATACTCGCTTATCCCTTAACAGTCTATATATAAGTGCTATAACATCAGGCACTATAAATACATATTCTGCCAAATCACTTTTGCTCTTTGGCATAATCTTTTTCTTAACAGCCTCTCTGCCTTTAGAGTAATTATCTTCAATTTTATGTACTTCTATTACCTTCTCTTCTGCTTCCTCTTCAACTAGCACTTCTTCTTTTTTTATAATATTTCCCATTAATGATATATTAATTTTTTCAACATCTACATTTAAAATATTATTTTTAATAAAAATATCCTCTAATTCAAGCTCTATATATGGTATGTCAAAAAGAAGCTTATCTATATCAATAATAAATGCATCTTTTTGTCTTGTAATTCCATTTAACGCCAAAAGCTTAATCGCATATTTTATAATTAAACTTCTAAAAGGTCTAAATATACCTAATTTTTTAACATTTATTTTATTAATTCTACCAAAAAGTTTTCCTTCCTTTATTTGTAATGAAGAAACTGAAATTTTAAAATCTATAGATATTTTATTTGTATAACAACCCGTTATCTCAATTTCTTGACTAATTGCCACCTTACTAATATCTAAACCATCAATTTTTAGAAACTCATTAATTATGCTTAATATATCTTCCCCTGTCAATTCAACATGTACTTTTGATATATTCATTATTTTCCTCCAAAGCAACTATTTTCTTTTTTGCTTAAAATTAAGCTTAGTCTTATCGCAACCTCTCTTGACTAATACCTCATATAATTCTTCTTTTAATTCATATGGTATCTTTTTAGACTTATTGACTGCCTTAAACATATCAATAAGCATTTCCCATCTTTTTTCGAATCTTCCAAATGGCCCAAATTTAGACGTTTTTATAAATTTTCTAACATTTTTTTCATTTACTTCTCTTTGTAATGCTTTTATTCTTTTATTTACTCTTCCATTATATATAACCATAACAATAATAAATATAATTGGAAAAACCAATATTGCTAGTGCTAAAAAAAATAAAATCTGATTAACTATTAACATTAATATTCACCTTTCTAATTTATGCATTATATTCAATATCTGATATTACAATAGATATTTGATTAATTAAATCTACTTTACGACCTATAATATTAGGATTTTTACTTTTAATTATCTTAACTGTTGGTCTTAAAGGATAATTTGGAGGCGTTTTTTGAACTAAAGCAATATCACCATTACTTAATTTTACAATAGTTCCATTAGGATAAGCAATTAATACCCTATTAAACACTCTTACCATTTCATAATCAAAAATAACAGATGCATGTGCCATTATATATTCAAGAGCATGGGATTGTGGTATAGCCCTTCTATTTTGCATATCCGAAGTAAGAGTATCATAAGTATCAGCTATAGCTACAATCTTTGAATATAAACTTATTTTCGAACCATCAATTCCAATTGGATATCCTTTCCCATCAATTCTTTCATGATGTTGAAGTGCCACAAGACAAATTGAAGTTTTAAAATTCAAAACATCTTTTAAATAATCATACCCTTTTTTAGTATGTGTATTAATAATCACCCTCTCTTCATCAGATAATTGATAATCACCAAATGCTATTTCCTTTGGAATAAATGTCTTTCCTATATCATGTGTTAAAGCACCAATACACAAATCAGTAAGTTCTTCTTTAGTCATCTTTAGACTTATGCCCATAACTAAAGATATTATTGCCACATTAACAGCATGCTGATAAGCATAGTTATTTAAACTCTTTATATCAACTAAAGCTAACATAACATCTTTTCTTTCTAATATGTTATCAATCAATTCCTTAGCTACTTCTAGTATACCCGAAAAATACTGCCTATTACGTCTTTCATACAATTTCTTAGTAATATCATTGCTAATATCCTTTTCCATAGATATTCTTTCAACATTTGTAAAAGCTTCCTTTACTCTTGTAATAGTCTTCTGTCTAATTTCTGGCTTTATTACATCCTCAATTATTTCCTTTGAAGTTTCTTCATCCTCAATATATAGGGATAGTATATTTAATTCTTCTACTCTTTTAAGTACTTGTTCTGTTAATTCTGCCCCTGCTTTTAATAAAACCTTTCCTTCATCATCAAAAATAGTTCTACCAAGTTTAGAACCTTTTTTTATAAACTCAATAGGAATCAACCTCATACAAACTCCACCTCCCTAATTTAAAAAAACTCTATCTTTAGTATAACAAAAAAGCCTTAAATATACAATTCAAGGCTTTTTATTTACTATGACAAATCTGAATAAAGTACATATATTCAGTACTAGTTTTTACTAATCTTTATGAATTTCCACTGTTTTTATTTCGCTTAGTGTATATACATACAGATATTATGACAAACATCAAAAGTGCAACCACACAGTAAGTAAGAGCATTGTCACCGGTTGCAACAGGTGTAGTCTGTTCCGTAGGGTTTGTTTTTTCTGTATCAGATTTTGATGGTTCTTTAGGACTCGTAGGCGGATCAGTTTTTCCAGGCTTGTCAGGCTTGTCAGGCTTGTCAGGCTTTGAGCTATCAACAATTCTAAGCTTCATATATCTTTCAACCCTGGTTGTTGGCTCTCCTGCTATGTAGCCTGTAAATGTTACATTTCTTACTCCAGCATCAATGACCTGATATTTGAGATTTTTATCAAGTAAATACTCAAATTCTAATTCAAAGTCTGACATTTTTGAAATATACGCACCATTGATTTCTGACTTCGGAGCATAAATTTCAAGTACAGTATGATAAATTCCGTCTCCGAAATGGTCAGCCACACCGTGGTCTAGAGATGTGCTTACAACACCACTATCAACATAAGATTTACCGATTGCATCTTTCATATCCTTTAAAGAAGATGTCTTGCCTGTAATTGAGCTTACATCATTTGTACCAGAGAAAAGAAGCATATCTTTATCAGGATTGTATCGGTTCAGCTCCATAGAAAGATTGTCGGCTATTGTTTCGTACTGATGATAATCCTCACCCATCTGCTTTATTGTACTATCAAGATAGGAGCCCCCTACAAGTATTGACATAATCTGGATATATTCAGAGGTTGTATAGCAGTAGATTGCAGGATTATCAAGTCTTATAAAAGGATTAGGCTCATTAAAGCTATAATATTTATCTTCCCAGTCCTGATAAGCTTGCTTGGTCATCGGAGTGTAAGTGCTTGTATCAAATCCTATATATGTATATCCTGCCTTCTGTGCAACACCGTTGTTTACATTTACTTTACAGATAAAATTCATTGTGCCAACGCTTGCAATAATATATGTTGTCCCCTTTGAATTAGCGGTGATTTTGCCGTTGCTGTCAACATCGGCGATAGACTTATCGCTTGTGGAGTACACCACATTTTCAGCATTTGCATTTTCAATGCAAAATGTTACGTTATCACCTGCATTTAATGATACGACCTCGATATTCTGACTTGGTTTACCAGTAAAGAAAGCAAGGTCATTTTCAACACAATATTTCTCAGCCGTACTTCCTATTGCACCGTAAACCATAAAATCAGTTTTTATACTGAAGTTATCGGATGATAATTCTCTTGTGAAACCAAAACTATTCTTTCCGATTTTTTCAACACTCTGTGGAATATATACACTATAAAGCTCATGTCCAAATATTGCGTAGTCGCCTATTGCCTTTGTTCCCTGCAACACTGAATATTCACTGCCTTTTTTGCCATACGGATATGATATGATTTCGGTTTTATCCTTGCTGTAAAGCACTCCGTCTGCAAGCGAAAAATACGGATTGTTATCGTTTATTCGATATTCACAAAAGTTTTCGCAGTTTAAAAATGCAGTAGGAGAAATATCCTTTAAACTGTTTGGTAGTGTAACATTTGAAAGGCTGTAATCTCCACTGAAAGCATAATCTCCGATACTATCAAGCCCTTCTGTAAGGCTGATGGAATTCAGACTACTACAATATTTAAAAGCAGAATCTCCTATTTCTGTTACAGAGTATGGAATTGTTATTGAAGTAAGGTCCATGCAGCCGTTAAAAGCGTTATCTCCTATTTCTGTTACAGAATTTGGAATATTAATATATTCCAATCCACATAAATCAGCAAAGGCACTGTTTCCTATTTTTGTAACAGTATCAGGAATAATAATATTCTTTAGCGAAGGAATATCCTTTGCGAATGCATATTCACCAATACTTGTAACACTTTGAGGAATAGCATAAAAATCAACCTCTGCATAATTTGGATAATCAATAATTTCTGTTTCCGATTTATTAAACAGTACACCGTCTATTGAAGTATAATGCTGATTATTTTCATCAACATTAATTTTCTTAATTTTATTTGTAGCAAATGCTTTTTCACCAATATCGTAAACGGCAGATGGAATTGATACCTCTGACAAATCAGTACCTTCGAAAGCCTCATCACCGATTACTTCAAGATTATCCGAAAAGCGCACTCTTCCAAGAGTACTGCAAAAGTAAAACGCATAGTCGCCTATTTTGCTTGCCGAAATCGAGAGATTTTTAATGCTTGAGCATCCACTAAAAGCATAGTCAGCTATTGTATTAACACTGTCAGGCAATTCAAAATTTTGCAAAGACTCGCAATTAAGAAATGCTCTTCTTCCAATACTTTCGATGCTATTTGGCAATACTATTTCATTAAGTGAAGTACAATCTGCAAACATTTGATTGTTGATGCTCTTAATACCATTTTCAATAGTAACGCTTTTAAGTTCTCTGCATTTGGCAAATGCATACTCTCCAACTGAATTTACACTTTCGGTAATTCTAAAGGATTTTAAGCTGTAGCAACCAAAAAAAGCACCATCACCTATTGTTTCTATGCCATCGGACACATTAACATTTTCTAACCTTGTGCAATAAAAAAATGCTGACTTGCCTATTTTTTCTACACTTTCGGGTATAGTGATGCTTTCAAGAGCTGTGCAATCATTGAATGCGTAATCGCCAATATTTTTTACTCCGTCAGGGATTTCTACATTCTTAATTGAAAAATTGCCCTTAAAGGCACTGTCCCCAATTTCTGTAACTGGATAGTTGTTAATGGATTCAGGTATATTTACCGAGGATTCGTTGCCGATATATTTGCTAATTACCACTAAATTTTCATCAGTTACAGTATATTTAAAGTTTTTGTAAGTACCATTGTCTGCCGTTGCAAACGTTGTAACTGAAAATAGTGTCTGAATTAAAATCACAGTAACAAGCACTAATGATAATATCTTTTTTATTTTCATCTGTACATCAAACCTTTCTTTTTTTCTTGATTATAGCATATAATATTTATAAATACAATTATTACCTCATATACCAATTACTCTTTTCATAGAAGTATACATATTTGAAAAACGCTTCATAAAATAGGGCTCAATTGTGTATAAAAGGGATATATTATGGCAATCCTAGAAATAGAAGATATTTTGAAAGGTATTGTTTTGTATGGATTATGAGAAAATATTAGAAATAATAAAGAAACTAAAGGATTCTGCTAAAAGAAAATTAATAAAAGATATATTTCTCTTGCTAGTTTCAAAAGAAAAACAAAATAACTGTGCAGAATTAGTTTGCCCTCATTGTAATTCAAAATACATAGTTAAAAATGGTAAAAATAAAGATAAACAGAGATATAAATGCAAAAGTTGTAGAAAATCATTTATT
>JALENK010000069.1 GCA_022767515.1 Clostridium sp. | reverse complement strand
CTATCTTTTTCAGAAGAAAATACACATTCTGCACCATAAAACTCTAAAGCTTGCCTAAATCCTCCTATTCCAGCAAATAAATCTATAAACTTCATATCTTTTATTTTCATAAAAGACCCTCCTATTCATTTTTACATTAGTTCTCTTATTTTTGAAGAATCTCTATTATAATATCATATTAATTAATAACATAATACTTAACTTAAACACTTTTAATAATTAAAAGGCACATCTATTTTTATACATATGAGCAACTATCCAATTTCAGTAAAAACCTCACTTACTTGTGATACGGTTCATTATTGTTAATTCTATATCCTCTATAAATTTGCTCTAAAAGCATAACTCTAAACAACTGATGTGGAAATGTCATTTTTGAAAAACAAAGTTTGTAATCCGCTCTTTTTATTACCTCTTGTGAAAGTCCTAAGCTTCCACCAATAACAAAAACTAAATTAGAGTTTCCTTTTATACCACAATCAGAAATAAATTTTGCGAATTCTACTGAGGTTAATTGCTTGCCGTTTAAATCCATAGCAATTACATAAGCATTATCCTTAATTTTTGAAAGTATCGACTTACCTTCCTTTTCCTTTATTAACTCTTCTTCTCTCTCTGAAGCATTATCAGGTGTCTTCTCATCTTGTAGCTCTATTATTTCAAATTTACAATACCTACCTAGTCTTTTTGAATATTCAGAAATAGCTTCTTTTAAATATTTTTCCTTTAATTTTCCCACAGCAATAATTGATATATTCATTATTTTTTCCTCCACCTAGAAATATATTCGTTATATTTTAACATAAATAATTAAGACTTGAATACAATTAGTATACTCAAGCCTTACAAAAACTACTCAACTTTATAATTATCCACATCTATTACTAAAGGATTCTCATTATCTGTGGATATTTTTTTTAACTTGGGGATATTTATTTGTAAATTGTGATTATTAAAAGAGGCACTCAATTTAGTTACATCCACTTCATCTATATAAAATGTTTTAACTATCTCTCCACTAACTTGTATTATAGTCATAAAAAAATTTGTATCATTAGAATATGTTTGCCTTCTTTTTATAGTTAATATTGCCTTATTCTTTTCAAAATCGATACTTATATCCCTTGCTGTCAAATCTGGTAAGTATCCTTTTATTACATATAAATCTCCTAAATCCCTAAACTGAATATCATAATCTTGATTATAACTATCTACTATTTCTCTTGATTGCAAGTACTTTTTGTCATTATTAAAAAAAAACGGAAACAACTCAAACATTAGCTTAATCTCCTAAAATAAGATTATACTATATGTTATTAATTGTTCCCTTTTATGTGCTAATATCCTAATTCCTCATTTAAGAATATAACATGTATTCTGTTTTCATCAGCTTGTCTCTTTATAACTGTATATTCATTACAAATTCTATCATCACTACTACAGTCCATACACTTACCACATTTTGCACAAGGTGTATTTCTATTTAACCTTTTACTGTTAATAGGTGCAACTGTATTTTTTACTCTAGATATAGCCTCTTCTAAATTTGCAACAATCTTATTGACACCACATACTACAATAACCTTCTTAGGCCCATATAACATTGCTGCTACTCTATTTCCTGTACCATCAACATTATATAACTCCCCTTGCTCAGTAATTGCATTAGTGCTTACAAAATATACATCTGATAATAAAGCTTTCCTATAGATATCTACTGCCTCTTCTCTTGTAATTCCTTCTTTATATCTATCTAAAAAGTCATATCTTCCACTTCTTAAATGCTCTATAACTCCTGTCTCAAATAAAGTCATAGAACCACCACAAGCAACCTTTGAACCCTCTGCGGTTAATTCCTCAATCTTGCTGATTAACTCTTTATTATCATTTACTAGATAACCATTCATCTTATTCTTTTTAAGTGCTTCTATTGTTCTAAGTATTTTTTGCTCATTAAACCATTTAATACTATTATCCAAAAAAATACCTCCTAAAAGTGTTAAATATTATTTATTAACTCCACAACACTTCTTGTATTTCTTTCCACTTCCACATGGGCATGGATCATTTCTTCCGATTTTATTTTCATTTCTTACTATTTTAGATTCTTTGTATTCCTTCTTAATCTCTTCTCTCTTTTCTTCTGAGAATATTCCATCCCATTGAGGTAATGTATATAAATATTCTGCCTTTGCATCTAACATATTAAAATATAATTTTTCAAGGTCTAAATCTAAAACTAATTCAGTTGTTTCTTCAATTTGCTCTAAATCATAGCTATTCTTTAAACTTTCATTAATCCCATCAACAAATCCCATAATGAATTCTACTGTTGAATCATATTCCTTTGATAAATCGGCTATTGATGTTTTCTTAACTTCTTTGTGATTTGATAATAAATCTTTATATATAGCAGTTTCTATCTTACCATATTCTTGCCAGAAAGCTCTTTCTCCCTTTGTTTTAACATATTCTACAACCATTTCTGTCCATTTATCATATAAACTCATTATTTTCTCTCCTTACTTAAATATCTTATTAAATCAACATACAGATTATACTAAATTAATCTTACTTATTTCAACTACTTTATTATTTTTCTATTATATCTGAAGAAATTTGCTAGGCTCACTCCTTCTAGCCATTGATAAAAATAAATCTTTACCTTCTTCTATTCCTGCTTCATTTATGACACTTAAAACTGTTTGAAGTGCTAAATCTGGATTATTATTAGTACTACTTAAATGCCCTAATACTATCTTTTTTCCTGCTCCTGATTTCACCAATTCAACAATTGCATTTCCACAAGCCTCATTTGATAAATGTCCTATCTCACTTAAAATTCTTTTCTTTAATGTGTATGGATATGGTCCAAACTTAAGCATATTAACATCATGATTACTTTCAAGTAATATTGCTTCAGATTCCTTTATATTATCATATATTTCCTCAGTAAATGTTCCTATATCTGTTGCTACACTTACCTTTTTGCCATTATTATAAACAGTATATCCTACTGGAGATACAGCATCATGAGGTATAGCAAAGGATTTAACATACATATCATTAATCTTAACTACTGATCTTCTATCCATTATTTTAATATTATGCTCTTTTATTTTACCAATTGTAGGGCTCATAGCCTTCCAAGTTTCTTCATTTGCATATATTGGAATATCAAACTTTCTTGACATAATCCCAACACCTTTAATGTGATCACCATGCTCATGAGTAACAAAAATACCATTGAGCTGACTAGGATTTTCATTAATCTGCTCTATTGCTTCAGTAATTTTTTTACCTGGCATACCTGCATCTATTAATATTTTTGCTCCCTCTGAAGAAACAAAAATACTATTTCCACTACTACCACTAAATAACGGACAAAATTTCATAATATTCCTCCATTTATTCCTCTACTTGAATCCTTTTTATATCTGCACCTAATTTACTAAACTTATCCTCTATATGAGGATATCCTCTATCAATATGTTCTATGCTACTTATTTCAGTTGTTCCCTCTGCTACAAGCCCTGCAATAACCATAGCAGCACCTGCTCTTAAATCTGTAGCTTTAACCGCTGCTCCTGTCAATTTCTTAACACCATCAATTATAGCCACTCTACCTTCAACCTTAATATTAGCACCCATCTTCTTAAGCTCATCTATATGCTTATGTCTGTTTTCCCATATAGACTCTGCTATTAAACTTCTACTTTGAACTACACTTAATAAAGCTGCCATAGGCTGTTGAATATCTGTAGGGAAGCCTGGATATGGAGTAGTCTTAATATTAACTCCTTTTAAATCACCATTTACAGTAACTCTAACACTATCATCATCTTCCTCTATAATTGCTCCCATTTCTGTAAGCTTTGCAGCAATAGACTCTAAGTGCTTAGGTATGATATTTCTAATTGTAACATCTCCTTTAGTAGCTACAGTAGCAATCATAAATGTACCTGCTTCTATTTGGTCAGGAATTACACTATAATTACATCCCTTTAACTTTTTAACACCCTTGATTTTAATTACATCAGTTCCAGCACCTTTAATATCAGCACCCATTGTATTTAAAAAATTAGCTACATCAACAACATGTGGCTCCTTTGCAACATTTTCTAGGATTGTTGTTCCTTCAGCCATAGTAGCTGCTATCATAATATTTATAGTAGCTCCTACACTTACTACATCAAAGAATACATTTCCACCAACTAATTTGTCAGCAGACACTATAACTGCACCATGTTCAATTTTTACATTTGCACCTAGTGCCTCAAATCCCTTAATATGTTGATCTATCGGTCTTACACCTATTGGACAACCTCCAGGAAGTTCTACTCTTGCTTTCTTAAATCTAGCTACTAATGCACCAATTAGATAATAAGATGCTCTCATCCTTGTAACTTCATCAATACATGCATCATAACTACTTATACTTGAACTATCTATTTCTAATGTATTAGGCCCTAATTTCTTTACACTACAACCTAATGATCTTAGTATTACCTCTAAACAATGTACATCTTCTATTTCTGGTATATTATCTATAACACATTTACCTTCACTTGCCATAATTGCAGCTGGTAATATAGCTACTGCTGCATTTTTAGCACCATTTATATCAACGACTCCCTTAAGAGCCTTACCACCATTTATTATTAATTTTTCCATTATATTCATTCACCCTTATCAAAGAATATCTACTTAAATCTATATATAATCATAATTTCTTATGTAATTTCATATTTATCCTAAATATTATATCACAAATACCTACTAATTAAATAATTTTTTATTCATTTTTATATTTATTTTATCAGGACCTAATTATTGTAAATATGCAATATTATTATTAATGAAATGAAATTTTTTCATAAGTATGTTATAATTTAATACAATACTTGACTTTAGGAGATGAAAATGATTATGAAATATTACATTGTTGCTTTATTTGATAAGGACTCTTATACAAATTTAAGCCCAGTTCAAAGAAAATACTCAAAAAAATTTAGAGGAAATAGAAATTCTCCTTTGCCTTATTTAACATTAAATGTTGTTGAAACCTCAACTATTGATAAAATTGTACCTATTATTGAAAAGGTACTTCAGCCATATAAAAAATTTAAAATAGAATATGATAACAATAATGCATCAATATATGACCCATTAAAATCTATTGCTGTTAATGTAAAGGATAGAGGTTATATAAAAAAGATTTATACAAAGCTTGAAGATATGTTTGAATTAAACGGAATTCCATCAATTCTCCCATCAAAAGAAAATTTAAAATTATCTTTAGCTAATCTAAGTCAACCTAAAGACAGAAAAAATACAATTGATTCAGTAGCAGAAGAGGAAATAATCAGTACACTAAAAGTAGATAGAATAGAGATTTGGAAATTAAACCCTGGAAAGAAAGAAACTTGTATGAAAACCTTTGAATTAAAAAGTTTTTAAAAACTTTTTAATTATTTCTTATGTAGTCGTTTTCTAACTCTTTTAATTATTAATAAGTTTTTGTAAAATAGATTTGTTAAAACTATTTTACAGGAAGGGTTATGTTAATGTATATTGGTGATTTTTTTAAATTTCAAGAAAAAAACAATGATTCCATTATTCTAGATTCAAATTTATGTGACTATAAAATTAAAGCTCGAAAACATTTAGAATTAAATATAAAAATGAGCGAACTTGCAGATGTGACTAAATGTTATAAATACTGGGTTGGTGATGAACCTAGTCTTGATAAAAAAGTCATCTTGGACAAATACATCTCTTGCTTAAAGCATATTATTAACCTTGCAATAGATGATAATTATTATATAGAAGATTTATCTGTTGAAGAATGTGAAAATTGCTTAAGTGACCAATTCTTAGGCTTATATATTGATATCTCAGACTTAATTATGTCTTCAACTCAAGACCATTACATAACTCTATTAGAAGACTATCTTTCTCTTGGAAATAGTCTTGATATTTCTAGTGATGAAATGCTTAATGCCTTAAAAAAAAGTAATTAATCAAAAGGGAATGTCCTATCAGCAATTTTTTAATTGCTAATATGACACTCTCTTTCATAATATTATGCAAAAAATTGGTTAAACTATTTTTTGAGGTGGTATTATGATAATTTCAATAATTTTAGCAATTGTATCAGGAGTTTCTATGACTATACAAGGAGTATTTAATACAAGATTATCTAACAAAATCGGCTTATATGAAACAACTGTCATAGTTCAAATCATTGCACTTATTGCTTCCCTAATTATTACCTATATATTGGGAGATGGTAACTTTAAAGCAGTTAAAGATGTAAATAAACTATATCTACTAGGAGGAGTATTAAGTGTTGCTATTACTTTCACAGTAATGAAAAGCATAGGCACTATGGGAGCAACAGTAGGTATTTCTATTATTTTGGTTGCTCAACTTCTATCTGCTGCAATTATTGATTATTTTGGATGGTTTGATAGCGAAAAAATAATTTTGGGAATTAAACAAATAATAGGTATTATTTTGATGATTTTTGGTATAATTATTTTTAAGTGGAAATAGTTATAAATAAGAAAGGGGAGAAGCTAATTGAAATATACCAAATAAATATTTTAATTAGCAAAATATAATATGGTTTGGGAAAACGTTAAATTTTTAACTAAATTAACAAGAAATAATTTTAAGCAATATTTTGAAAAAGTTACTCCTGTTAAATCTGATGCATTTTCAACTAATTCTATCTACTGGTATGGTCATGCCACTACTGTTATTAATATTAATAATAAAGTAATTGTTACTGATCCTGTGCTTGGTAAATTTTTGGGTTATTTTAAAAGAGTATGCAAGCGCCCTTCCGATTTAAGAAAAACTCAGATAGATTATGTACTACTTTCACATGGACATATGGACCATCTTCATTTTGGTTCTTTAAGAAAACTTGCAAAGGCACATAAAAATGCTATTGCGATTGTTCCTAAAGGATATAAGAAAATTGCTCGTCTTTTAGGTTTTAAAAAGGTTATATTAATAAGACAGGGTGATGTATATCAAGATGAATTTGTTAAGATTACTGCCATAGAAACAAATCATGATGGAAGAAGATTTTATGTTGGTATAGATAATGAAAGTAATGCTTATATGATTGAATCAAATAACAAAAAAATCTTTTTTGCGGGAGATACAGCCTACACAGAAAATTTTAATAATCTAAAATGTGATATAGCACTAATGCCTGTAGGCTGTTATATGCCTGAAAGATTTTCAAGTATGCACTGCAATCCAGAAGATAGCTATAAAATGTTTAAAAATATGGATTGTCCAGTTATGATTCCTATTCACTACAAAACTTTTAAAATATCTTTAGAAGATTTTGATGAAACTACTAATCGTCTTTTAAATTTAAAAGATGATTCCTTAAAAATTTTAGATATCGGTCAAGCATATAACTTTTAAAGAGTGCCTAGTGCACTCTTTTATTAATATTTTAATAATATATATAAACAATAATTTGAGGAATATCCTTTATGCTATTCTATAAATCAAAAAAATTAGACCCTTCTTTAAAATATTATTTAAACAATAACTGTTATAAAAAATATCGTGTACTTATCGAATGTAGCTCTTTGCAAGATGGCATATCAAAAAGAATCAATAGCTATAGGGATACTTTAGTATATTCCTTAGAAAATACTAACCTTATATGTGCAATTTTAAAACCAATCTCTATAAACAAACTTTTAGAGTACCCAGAAGTCTCCTATATATACCTAGACCAATACTTATTTTTATGTGGCTTAAGTGTCTCCTCAGCTAACTATATAAGTTCTTCTCTTAAAGATAGCAAGTATACTGGAAAAGGAATATCTATTGGCATAATAGACAGTGGTGTATATCCCCATAAAGATTTAATTTCACCTACAAATAGAATCTCATTTTTTAAAGATTTAATAAACAATTATTCCTTTCCTTATGATGACAATGGTCATGGTACTGCTATAAGTGGTATAGTTGCTGGTAATGGTGCTTCTTCTGACGGAATTTACAAAGGAATTGCTCCTAATAGCAATCTATACTGCTATAAAGCTTTTGATAAACATGGTAAAGGGTTAGCCTCAAATATCCTATACTCCTTAGATTCCCTTATACAAAATAATATAAATATTCTTTGTATGCCATTTGAACTATTAAATCATAGTATATTTTTAATTAAACATTTTAACAATCTATTTTCAAAGGCTATAAGTAAAAATATCATTCCTATCGTACCTAGTGGAAGTAATTACAACTTACCAGAATCCATTATGGGAATAGCTACTTTAGATACCTGCATTACAGTAGGTGGAGTAGATACTTCAAAGAAAGAAATACAAGAGTATACTTATTCATCATCAGGTCCATATAAAAAATTACATAAGCCAGACTTAAGTGCTGCTTGTGTAAATATAGTATCTCTAAATTCTAATACGTCTTATATTTCAGAAAAAAATAATGTAAAACTCTATCCTCCAATATTAGATATTAATTATACTACCTTCACAGGTACTTCTGTTTCATGTGCTTATATTGCTGGCTTATGTGCTCTTCTTTTAGAAAATAACCCTTCTCTCAAATTTAAAGACATATTGACTACTTTAAAAATTTCCTGTGATAGCAAAGGTTTATCTAAAGAAAAGGTTGGTAATGGTATTATAAACATTTTAAAGTTGTTATATTTTTTTGTGTTTGCTATAATAAATTTACATTTTAAATAAGAAAGGAACATATATATGAGTACTCTTATGCTAAAAAATGACTCTATAAATTTTACTCCTGTAAGTAATGTTTTTATAGATAAATATCTTCCTATTGCTCGTGGAGAATTTATTAAAGTCTACTTGCTTTTACTAAAATATAATGTTACTAACGAACCAGGTGTTAATATTGCTATTTTAGCTCAGTCCTTAAATCTGTTAGAATCAGATGTTATGAATGCTCTTCATTATTGGAATGAAGAAGGTGTAATCAAATTACTTCCTATAGATAATATGAATAATTTCAGTATAGAATTTTCTCATTTAGAGGAAGATGATGTAAGCACACCAAAAAACGTAAATTTACTAAACAGTATTCTTAATGATTCTGAAACTACAGCTATGTTAAAGGATATTGAAAAGATACTTGCAAGACCTCTATCTCCAAAAGAAATGGAAACATATTTAAGTTGGCAGAATAATTTTTCTTTCTCAGCTGAATTAATTCTATTACTAATTGAATATTGCATATCAAAAAATAAAACTGATTATAGATATATCGAAAAAGTTGCTATTGGATGGCATGATATGCACATAACAACCGTTGAACAGGCACAAGCTCACATAAAACAAATAGAGGATAAATGGATTAAAATAAAGAGCATTTTATCTTATCTTGGAATTAAAAATGGTGAGATTATGAAGCCCCAAGAAGATATGCTTAATAAATGGATTTCAACATATAATTTCACAATGCCATTAATTCAAAAAGCTTGCGATATTTGTTTTGAACGTTTAAATAGAGCTGACTTTAAATATATTGATGGAATATTATCTAACTGGTACAAAAATAACATAAAAACATTAGAAGATGTTGCTACCAAAGATAAACAGTTTAAAAACAACTACAATAAAACTAAGCAACAATCTAATAATGTAAAACCTAATAAATTTAATAATTTTGAGCCTCGCTCATACGACTATGATTCTCTTGAGAAAAAATTACTTGGATGGGATAGTGATGAATAATGAATTATCAAGCAAAATTATTAGATAAATATGATAAGATTCGCGAATATGAAGCTAAACAATTAAAAGAACGAAAGGCAGAAATACAGAAACTTTATCCTGAAATTATAGAGCTTGACCAACAAATTCAAAAGCTTTCAGTAAATATGTCTTTAGCACTAATAAAATCTGAGGATAGCGAAAAAACATTTAAAGAATATAAAAATCAGATTATTGAATTACGTGCTCAAAAATGTGAAATGCTTGCAGAGCATGGATATGATATAGATTATTTGCAATTACATTACCAATGCCCTAAGTGCCAAGATACTGGCTTCATTGGAATAAATAAATGTACCTGTTATGAAAAAAAATTAATAGAAGTATCTTATAAAAATTCATTTTTAGAAGATATTTTGAGATATAAAAATTTTGATAACTTTGATATTAATCTTTTTTCTAATTCTAAAAAAGAAGATGAACTTTTTTCACCACGAAAAAATATGGAGGACAATCTTAATTACATTTTAGGAACCTATCTTCCTGAGTTTAATACTTCTAATGTTAATCTTCTCTTTTATGGAAACCCAGGAAGTGGTAAATCATTTCTTTCATACTGCATTGCTAAGGAATTACTTGATAAAGGTTTTGGAGTAATCTATAAAACTGCAGATGAATTAATTCAAGATTTAATAAATATTCGTTTTAATAATAATACCACTTTAGAAAATATGCTAGTTGATTGTGACCTTTTAATTATTGATGATTTAGGTGCTGAACAAAAAAATGAGTTATCCGTTACAGAACTATTTAACCTTATAAACAAAAAATTATTAAAAAATAAAAAGATGCTTGTATCTACTAATCTTTCAATTGCTGATATAACCAAAATTTATAGTGAAAGATTTTGTTCAAGGCTACTTGGAGAATTTAAACTACGTAAGTTCTTTTCAGACGATATCAGAATAAAATTAAATCTAAAAAATAACAAGAAGTGAGTTGGCGTTTTAGTCAACTCACTTAATCTCTTCTAAGAGGAAAATTCTCAACTCCATTTTCCTTAATTATTTCTAATACTTCTTCAAATGGAAGTGGTTTGCTATATAAATATCCTTGGAATATACTGCATCCTAATTCAATCAGCCTATCCCTCTGCTTTTCTGTTTCTACAAACTCACAAATGATTGAAAATTTTAAAGATTTACTTAAATATACAATAGAAGATATAATCTCTGCATTTCTAGTATTAGTTAATATATCTTTTGTTATGCATCCATCTAATTTTACTACATCAAATTGATTAGTTTTTAAATAAGTTATAGATGTATGCCCCATTCCAAAATCATCAATTAACAATTGATATCCATTATTTTTTAATTTCTTTAGTTTATCAATTACTACTGTACTAGTTAATGCATCTTGCTCTGTTATTTCTATCCATAGATTTTTATTTCTGATATGATAATCCGAAATAGTCCTATCAAGCATATCTTCAAACTTTTCATTTAGTAATGAATGTGCTGTAACATTAACAGATATCTTAATATTTTCAGATACTTGTTCATTCATTATTTTTATTTTTTGACCTACTTCTTCAAAAATATTCTTCTCAAGCTCAGATAAAATATTAGCTTCTGTTGCTATTTCTATAATTAATGGTGGATAAATAAATCCAGCTATTTCATGCTTCCAACGTAATAAAGCTTCTGCACCTATAAATTTATTATCTTTATCGACTTGTGGTTGATATAGCATAAATAGCTTATGCTCTTTAATTGCCATCTTTAAATCATTTGCTAACATCCTAGCCGTAGCACCTAATTCATCATTTCTAGATATAAAATCAGCAACTAATTGATTTTGTTCAATTATAATTAATTCATCTCTTAAAGCATTAACATTTTTACACACATTAATATCATATTTTTCTTCATGCCATTTAACAAATGGTCTATAAATAAATACCCCTACAATAAGCAAAATAATCTGTAATAATGCTCCCAATATTGACTCAGTTGTTACATATCCACTAATAATAATAGGGGTTGTCCAAGAAACACTATGTGTTACTAATGGAACAATTCCTATATACATAAGAAAATAAGAAATTAATAAATTTGCTATTGAGCTAAATATAAATGGAATTATAAAGATAGGATTTAATACAACAGGTACTCCAAACACAACAATCTCACTTACATTAAAAATAGATGGAAGCAATCCCAATTTTCCTATAACCTTTATATTCTTCTTTTTAGAATATATAAGTAATGCTATAACTAAAGATAGTATTGCACCTGTCCCTCCTATATATACAAAGCTAGATAAAAAGCTTCTATTTAATATATCTGAACTAGTTACACCAGTTAATATGTAATTGTTAGTATTTGCATATACTTCATCAATAAATATATTGTTTGCAACTACTTCTAATATATTATTTCCTTGCATACCAAAACACCAAAGAACATGAATTAATAAAATATATATAATTGCTGAGCCTAATGTACCACTTGCACCACTATATATATATCGAATACCATCTGCAATTAAACTCTGTAAATTAGAATAATTTAAACATATAAAAATTATTCTTTGAAATATAGCAAAACTAAAAACTGTAATAATACTTGGTATTAGTCCATTAATAACATCCTCTAATACCCCATTAATACCAAACGTACACACTCCATATTTTTTCTTATTAAAATTAATTAGTAAAATATATAGTTTACTGCTTAAAATTGCTGTAATAATTGCTGTAAATATACCTTCTGAGTTAAATTCAGATAAAGTAAAATCATCACCAAATACTCCAGATATTATCATATAACAAATAATAGAAATAATTGGTATAAGCTGCAAATTATTTTTATTTTTTAAATCCATACTATATAAACGAGAATAACTATAACTTATTGTCATTACAAGAATTAATGACAATATCCCTAAAGTATTATTAAAAATTATAGTAAATATATCTATAATTATTCCATTAGCAAAGCTTTCAATAAATTTTTGATATGCTTCTATAGGAAAATTTAATATGACAATAGATATTGCTCCTATTAAAACTATTGGTATTGTCATAATAAATCCATTTTTTATAGCTTTAAACATTTTACCACTATTTAATTTATCAGATAATGCAAACAATCCCCTTTTTATTATATTCCCCAAACACTATTCCTCCCCTGCAATATGATAAACTAAAAACTTCCTAATTTTATTATACTAAATAAATATGGATATTTTATTAACAAATAAAAACATTAACAATTTATTAAAATAAAAAAAAGATATTACATAATGTAATATCTTAATGGCGACTCAGAAGGGGATCGAACCCTCGACCTCTGGCGTGACAGGCCAGCACTCTAACCAGCTGAGCTACTGAGCCATACTAATGTGGTGGGCACAACAGGGCTCGAACCTGTGACCCTCTGCTTGTAAGGCAGATGCTCTCCCAGCTGAGCTATGCGCCCACATTAATATATTAAATAAAATGGTGACTTCTAGGGGAATCGAACCCCTGATACCACCGTGAAAGGGTGGTGTCTTAACCGCTTGACCAAGAAGCCATATTCTCTGTGTGTCTCTCGCGACCACATAGACTATGATACATAAAATAATAATTTATGTCAACATTTTTTTTAAATTTTTTTTATTTTTTATAAAAATCTTATTTTATGATACAATAATTAATAATAAGTTTAAGGAGATTTAACCTATGATTTATCATGATATATTAATAATTGGCGGTGGTGCATCAGGCTTAATGACTGCTATAATAGCTAAGGATTTAGGCAAAGATGTTGCTATCGTTGAAGGCACTAATCGAATTGGAAATAAAATTTTATCTACTGGAAATGGCAGATGTAACATATCAAATATCAACATAAATGCACCCTTTGATTCTTACTATAGTACAAATTCCAATTTTTATTTTAATTGCTTAAATAAATTTGATGTTGAATATACAAAAAATATTTTTTTATCTTTAGGACTCCCACTTATATCCTTAGAAAACGGAAAGCTATTTCCAAAATCACTTCAAGCCTCTTCCGTTGTTGATATATTAAAAATGTCCTTAGAAGAAAGAAATATACCAATATATACAAACTGTAAGGTTACCAATATATTTAAAGGTTTTAAAATAGAAACTAATAATGAAGAGTTTCCTACTTTTTCTTGCCAAAAAGTTGTTTTAGCTTGTGGTGGAAAATCTGCTACAAAAACAGGTTCTGATGGTACTGGTTTTATACTCGCTAAGAAACTAGGACATAAAATTATAGAACCACTTCCAGCTATTGTACAACTAAAATTGGATTATCCTCACTTAAAAGCATTATCTGGAATAAAATTTGACGGAGCTGCTTCTGTTTTAGTAGATGATAAAATTATTAGAACAGAACACGGAGAAATATTATTTACTGACTATGGTATATCAGGACCTCCAATTTTGCAATTATCAGCAATAGCTTCTAGAGCTCTCTATAAAAAGAAAAATGTAAAAATAAAATTAGACATGAGCCCTGATAAAACTTTCGATGACATAGATGATTTTATAAAGAGCCACATTGCAATGTTTCCATATAGAAGCATTTCATCTGCTCTAATTGGAATTATTAATAAAAAACTAATACCTATTCTTTTAAAAGATATTGGTATAACTAATATTCATATTCCTTGCGAAGAATTAGATTGGAATCACTCTGATATGCTATCAAGAAGACTAAAAGAATGGACATTTGACTGTATTGATACAAATGGTTTTAAAAATGCTCAATTAACAACTGGCGGTGTTGATACACGATTTGTAGATGAAAATACTCTTGAATCCAAAATAGCTGATAATTTGTTCTTTACAGGCGAAATATTAGATGTGAATGGCGACTGTGGTGGTTTTAACTTACAATGGGCTTGGAGTTCAGCAATGTTAGTTGGGAATAGCCTTTAGGCTACTCCCATCTTATTTCCACCCTAGTTAATTCTTTTTCATTAACAGTTGATATTATTTTATGAATAGTAACAATTCCTTGTTCTGTCTTCTCTACCTGTGCGTATACCTTTATTTTATCATCATATACAGTTTCTCTTTCATATTTTATATTCATATCTTTAATCATATGATTTTTAGAAATCTCTATTGGTAGTGATTCTATAGCCCATTCAATATATTTTTCATTATTAACATGCTCATTAGTATCAATATCACTATATCTAACTAAAAATTCTTTCTCATAATCAATTCTTTCTATTTCAGCTGGTTCTATCATCTCAATTTCCTTGACACAATCTGAGCAGTCATATAATTCAAGTTGCTCTTTAGTTACTTTTATAGGTCTTCTTCTCTCAATATTTATTAATAAAAATAATGCTATTCCCTCTCCATAAACATTACCTTTATCATCTAACATTGTATACTTTCTATATGCATAAAATTTATTAAACCCTATGGCTTCTGTTTCAATAGTAACAATATCACCATATGATGGATATTTATACATTTTAATATCATATTTATAAAAAACCCAAGTATATTT
Source organism: Clostridium sp. (assembly GCA_022767515.1). Lineage (GTDB taxonomy): Bacteria > Bacillota > Clostridia > Clostridiales > Clostridiaceae > Clostridium. The sequence goes on along the minus strand of JALENK010000069.1, from coordinate 6,227 downwards.
TTTTTCATTTAGAAGCACATCAATTGTTTCTCCTATAGCTGCTGAATGACTTGTTCCTACATCACATAAATAATTAACTATAGACGTAAACTTACACTTTTGGTTTGAGTCTATATCATAATAATTAACCTCATATTTCTTTATAAATTTTTTCATAAAACATCCCCCCCGATTTTATAAAATAAAAACTACCTAATTAAAAAATTAGGCAGTTTTATACATTATGCATTTAATGCTTTTACTAATTCATCTAAATTAATTCCATGAACTTCTGCAGCTTCTTCTAATGTTTCTGCTTGAGCTGAAGGACATCCAACACAACCCATACCAAAATTCATTAATATCTCTGCTTTACTCATATCTGCTCTTACAATTTCACCAATTGTCATATCCTTAGTTATCATAACAAGCTCACTCCTTAATTATTAAATTTCTGCTATTTTCATAGTTTGGTCTCTCTTTGGACCAACTGAAACATAGGCAATTCTAGTTTGTGTAAATTCTTCTATCTTCTTTAAGTATTTCTTTGCATTTTCTGGTAATTCATCATAGCTTCTAGCATCAGCTACTTCATCACCCCAACCATCAAATTCTTCAAATATAGGTTCACACTTAGCTAAATCTTCTAAACTAGCTGGGAAATAGTCAATAATCTTATCTTCAAATTTATATCCTACACATACCTTAAGCTTTTCAAGACCAGCTAGTGTATCTATCTTAGTTACTGCTAAAGAAGTTAATCCACAAACTCTTGCAGTTGTTTTTAAGATAACTAAATCAAGCCATCCACATCTTCTGCTTCTTCCTGTAGTAACACCATATTCATGACCTTTTTCTCTAATCCAATCTCCAGTTTCATCTAATAATTCTGTTGGGAATGGTCCTTTACCAACTCTAGTAGTATAAGCCTTAGCTATTCCAATAGCATTAGTAATTAATGTTGGTCCAACTCCTGTACCATTACAAACTCCACCTGAAGTTGTGTTAGAAGATGTAACATAAGGATATGTTCCATAGTCTATATCAAGTAACATTCCTTGTGCACCTTCAAATAATACATTCTTATCTGATTTAATTGCATCGAAGACTTCTACTGATGTATCCTTAACAAATGGTCTAAGCTTCTTAGCATATTCTTTATAATCAGCTAAGATTTTTTCTACGTCTAATGCTTCTCCACCTAAAACCTTTGTAATCATATCATTTTTCATTTTTACGTTTTCTCTTAATTTTTCTTCAAAAACTTCTTCATGCAATAAATCACAAACTCTTATACCGCATCTTTCAAATTTATCTGTATAGCATGGTCCTATTCCTTTTCCAGTAGTACCAATGTCATTCTTTCCTCTAGCTTTTTCTTTTAATTTATCTAATACTTTATGATATGGCATTATTAAATGTGCTCTGTCGCTTATTATTAGCTTTTCTGGTGTTATTTTAGCTCCTAATCCTTCTAAGTAGCTTATTTCTTCAAATAAAGCTTGTGGGTCTACAACCACACCATTACCAATAACATTTACCTTATCATCATACAATATTCCTGAAGGTATTAAATGAAGTTTGTATTGTTTATCACCAACTTCTACTGTATGACCTGCATTATTTCCTCCTTGGAATCTTACGACTACATCTGCCTCTTCTGCAAGATAATCTGTCATTTTTCCTTTTCCTTCATCACCCCATTGGGCTCCTAAAACAATAAATGCTGACATCTCTTATCCTCCTTATGTATTCTCCATATTTCATAGTATCAAAGTAATTAATATAAATCAACTATGAACGAATATTTTTTTGCAAATTATTGAGATAATTCGTATAATAAGAATGTAAATTACATATTATTTAAGGAGATGATTTTGTTGGATATATATCAAGAGTCATTAAAATATCACGAAAATTTAAAAGGTAAGTATGAAATTAAATCAAGAGCAACTATAAATAATGCTCAAGATTTAAGTCTTGCCTATACTCCAGGAGTTGCTGAACCTTGTAGAGAAATTCATAAGGATCCATCAAAAGCTTATTTATACACAAGAAAATGGAATACAGTAGCAGTTATTTCAGACGGTACTGCTGTTCTTGGACTTGGTGATATCGGACCTCTAGCTTCATTACCTGTTATGGAAGGTAAATCAATATTATTTAAAGAATTTGCAGATGTTGATGCATTTCCAATAGTTCTTGATACTAAAGATGTTGATGAAATTGTTGAAACAGTCGTTAGAATTGCTCCTTCTTTAGGTGGAATTAATCTAGAAGATATTTCTGCCCCTAGATGCTTTGAAGTTGAAAAGAGATTAAAAGAAAGATTAAACATTCCTGTTTTCCATGATGACCAACACGGTACTGCTGTTGTTGTTTTATCTGGAATAATCAATGCTTTAAAGGTAGTTAATAAAAAATTAGAAGATTTAAAAGTAGTAATTAATGGTTCTGGTTCTGCTGGTACTGCTATATGTAAATTACTTTTATCTTCAGGTGTAAAAAATGTTATTATGTGTGACATCAACGGTGTTGTTCATGAAGGTGGTATTTTACCAAATGATAACCTAAAAGAACTAGCTAAAATTACAAATCCAAATAAGGAGACTGGCTTATTAAAAGATGCTATCAAGAATGCTGATGTATTTATCGGAGTGTCTGCTCCAAATTTAGTATCTAAGGAAATGGTTTCTACTATGAACAAGGATGCAATAATTTTTGCTATGGCAAATCCTACTCCAGAAATATTCCCAGAAGATGCATTAGCTGCTGGTGCTAAAGTAGTAGGTACTGGTCGCTCAGATTATCCAAATCAAATAAATAATGTATTAGCATTCCCTGGTATCTTTAGAGGTGCTTTAGATGCTAAAGCTACAGAAATAAACGAAGAAATGAAGGTTGCTGCTGCTTATGCTATTGCAGGCGCTATTGAGGATAAAGACATTACAGCTGAAAACATAATTCCAAAGGCTTTTGATCTTAAAGTTCAAAAGAGAGTCGCAGATGCTGTTAGAGAAGCTGCTATAAAGAGTGGGGTTTCTACGCTATAAAATTTATATATAGTAAATCCTAAGTAGGTAAGGTAAAACCACACTACTTAGGATTTATTTTTTATTATTTAATTACTTCTTTTGCATAGCTTTTGATTTCTCTGCACACTTATCTATTGCAGAAATTACAGCTCCTCTAAATCCTAAATTTTCGAGTTCAACAACGGCATCTATAGTTGTTCCAGCAGGTGAACAAACCATATCCTTCAATTCTCCCGGATGTTTTCCAGTCTCTAAAACCATCTTTGCAGAACCAATTAAGCTTTGTGCAGCCATTTCATATGCCTTTGCTCTAGGAATTCCTGTCTTAACAGCACCATCAGCCATTGCTTCTATAAACATAAATATGTATGCTGGTGAAGAACCACATAAAGCAGTAAATCCATGAAAATCTTTCTCTGCTAATTGAGTACATTTACCAAAACTATTGAATATGTTAAATACATAGTTAAGTTCTTCTTCTGACACATAACTATTTGGACATACAGCCGACATAGCTTCTCCTACAAGTGCTGGTGTATTAGGCATAGCTCTTACTATTTTACATCCCTCACCTAACCAATATTCCATATCTCCTATTGTTATTCCAGCAGCGATTGTTATAATTAATTTTTCACCATTAATCTTTGGCTTTATCTCATCAACTATAGCTTTATACATATTAGGCTTTACAGCAAGAATAATAACATCTGCCTCTTCTGCTACTTCTATATTACTTGCCTTAGTTTTTACATTAAACTTTTCTTCAATTTTTTTTGCAGATGCCTCTGTATGTGTTGAGACAATTATATCTTCAGCTTTTTGAAATCCAGAAGATATCAATCCTCCTAGCATTGCACTTCCCATATTTCCACAACCAATAAATCCAATTACTTTACTCATTTTTTTCCTCCTAAAAGTTATTCTTTATATACAACGTCTAGATTACCAAACTTACTCAATTGACCAAAGAATGCCATCTTTACTGTACCTACTGGGCCATTTCTTTGTTTAGCTACTATACATTCAGCTACATTTTTTTCTTCAGTTTCTTTATTGTAATATTCGTCTCTATACAAGAACATAACTAAATCAGCGTCTTGCTCTATTGACCCTGACTCTCTTAAATCAGAAAGCATAGGTCTATGGTCTGTTCTTTGCTCAGGAGCACGTGATAACTGTGATAATGCAATTATAGGACATCCCATCTCTTTTGCAAGTGCCTTGATTGACCTTGATATCTCTGATACTTGTTGTTGTCTACTCTCTGCTGAAGATGAGCCTGACATTAATTGAAGATAATCAATTAGTATTAAATCTATTCCATGCTCGATTTTTAATCTCCTACATTTAGACCTCATCTCCATAATTGACATTCCTGCTGTATCATCAATATATATTTTAGCCTTTGACAATGGTCCTGTAGCTCTTGCTATATTCTCCCAATCACTGTCATCCAAATCTCCTTTTCTAAGCTTTAACATATCAACATTTGCAACCGAGCATAATAGCTTATATGCTAACTGCTCCTTTGACATTTCCAAAGAAAATATAACAACACTCTTACCTTCCTTAAGTGCTGCATGCTCTGCAATGTTTAAAGCAAAAGTAGTTTTTCCCATAGATGGTCTTGCAGCAATAAGAATCATATCACCCTTTTGAAAACCCGACGTTTTTGAATCCAAATCAACAAACCCAGAACCTACACCTGTAATCTGTCCCTTATTGTTAAATAAACGTTCAATCTCTATGAAGCCTCTTTCAAGCACATCACTTAATGGTTCAAAATCACTGGTAGATTTTCTTTCTGCAATATCAAATATCTTCTTTTCTGCACTGTCAACAATACTATAAACATCATCCTGTTTATTATAACTATCTTCAATTATTGCAGTAGATGCCCTTATTAACTTTCTTAATAAGGACTTCTCTTCAACAATTTTAATATAGGAAGTTAGATTAGCTGTTGATACCATAGATGTACTTAAATCTGAAATATAACTAACTCCACCAGCTCTTTCTAACATATCTGTAGATTTTAGACGTTCTACTAATGTTAAAGTGTCTACAGGCATATCATCTTTAAACATATCTAATATTGTTTCATATATTATCTTATGTCCATCTCTATAAAAATCTTCTTTAACTAATTTTTCACTAACCTTAGCTATGGCTTCCTTATCTATTATCATAGCTCCTATAACAGACTGTTCCGCTTCTAAACTTTGAGGTAGTGTTTTACTTCCTTGAGCGTCCAATAGTTAACACCCTTTCTTAGTTTTTAAAAATATTTTTTAATAATTCTTCCATTTCACTTATAGCATCTACTTTAATGTCTGTTAATCCTTGAGGAATATCTTTTTTATTATCAATTGGTACAAAAACTTGTTTTATTCCTTTTCTTCTAGCACCATATACCTTTTCAAATATTCCTCCAACTGGCTTTATCTTACCTCTTAAAGATATTTCGCCTGTAACTGCAATATCTTGTCTTATTGGATTATCTGTTAATGCACTTATTATACATGCTGTTATAGCAGCACCTGCTGATGGTCCATCTATCTTTCCTCCACCAATAACATTAACATGTATATCATAATCCTTTATATCCTTATTGGTATGTTTTCTAATAACTGATGTGGCATTATATACCGAATCTTTAGCCATAGAACCAGCAGTTTCATTAAATCTAATAGTTCCAGTTCCTGGCTTTTTAGCCTTAAATGTTGCAGCCTCTATTTCTATAGTTGAACCTAAAAATCCACTAACACCAAGACCATATATATGTCCTACCTCATACTTACTATCATTATCAAATATCTCAAATGGTGAATACCTTCCAATAGCTATTACCTCTTCAACATCTGAAAGCTTTATTGTAAATCCTTTAATTCTAGTTCTTTTCTTACTATACAATGAATAACCATAAGCATCTGTTAATATGTTGACAGCTTTTCTACCTTCAACTGTATACCTACTTATATACTCAGCTACACCATCTTCTATTTTAACTTCTAATTTTTTAGCCGCATTTTCTACTATTTTTTGAATATCCATAGCTGATAGCGGTTCAAAATATACTTCTGTACATCTAGACCTTAATGCTGGATTAATATCACCAGGTTCTTTTGTAGTAGCACCTATTAATACAAAATCCGCTGGAGCTCCATTATCAAACAAATATTTAATATATGCTGGTATATTCTCATCATCAGG
>JALENK010000037.1 GCA_022767515.1 Clostridium sp. | reverse complement strand
TTCCCAATAGCTTTAGCAAACTGCCCTATTGAATAATATTTCAATAAAATCGCCTCCTAAAACTATTATAATAAAAATTAGAATATAATTCTATGTTTTTATAAAGTTTTCTAATATTTTATTAACTGCTAATCACCCTCCCTAAAACATACATATAACATTTTTAAATTATATCAAATTTATTCATAATTTAAAAATGTTTTAAGTATTAATTGTCAAAACTTTCTTTGTTAACTAATACGCATCCTGACTTTCCTCTAACCTTGCACTTGAATCCATCAACATCTTGAATCTTTTCATTACCTGCCATATCACCATTTACAACAATTGCAAAATTATCTCCTGGTAAATCAATTTCTATATCAGTATCATTTGCATTGTATACAACAACTATCTTTTTCCAATCATCCCCTACAGCCTCTCCGTTTATGCTATATATAATAACATCTGGTATATTTGAATCTAAAAATGTAATGTTATCTTGAATTTGAGCTGTAGTATCCATTCTAAATGCTTTATGAGATTTTCTCATTTCAATAAGTCCTTTATAATAATCAAATAAATGCTTATATTTTATCTTTCTATTCCAATCTAACTTATTTACAGAATCTGGAGCATTATAACTATTCTCACTCAATGTACCATCTGGATTTACCTTTGTTCTTGCAAATTCCTCTCCTGCCTGAATAAAAGGTATACCTTGAGAAGTAAATATAATAAGTGCTGATAACTTATTCATAGCAACAAAATTATAATCATCAAAACCAAAACACTTTGTAGATAACTGTAGTTTATCCCATAATGTATGATTATCATGAGCAGATGCATAATTAATTGTTTGATAAGGTTGATTTGCCCATGGCTCTTTTGAATTAGCTACCATACTATATTTAACTTGTGAATGATTTGTAGCACCTACTACTCCAAACTTTATTGTTTCTTCATATCCTGTCTGACCATTAATAAATCCTCTCTCATTAATCGAGAATACATGACCCTTTATACCATCTCTTATATTATCATTAAACATTGCTATTTGAGAATTTTCAAATTTAGGAGCATTATGCTTTAAAGCTGCTTCACTTTCTGGAAGTGCAGAACCTCCTCCTGTCCATCCTTCACCATACATAATTAATGATTTGTCTATCTCATCTAGCTTTAATCTAATTTGTTTCATTGTTTCGATATCTTCAAGACCCATTAAATCAAATCTGAATCCATCAATATGGTAATCTTTAGCCCAATGTAATATAGAATCAACTATAAACTTTCTTACCATTGGTCTTTCTGAAGCTAGTTCATTTCCGCATCCTGAACCATTAGTAAAATATCCTTCTTCATTAGTTCTATAATAATATCCTGGAACTGCTTTATTTAAATTTGAATCCTGTGTACGATATGTATGATTATAAACCATATCCATTACTACTCTAAGCCCTGCATTATGAAGAGCCATAACCATTTGCTTAAATTCTTTTATTCTTACTGCTCCATTAAATGGATCTGTTGAATATGAACCCTCTGGTGCATTATAATTATCTGGGTCATATCCCCAATTATACTCAGGATTTTCTAAATTTGCTTCGTCCACTGTGCAATAATCAAAAGTTGGCAATAAATGCACTGTATTTATTCCAAGCTCCTTTATGTGATCAATACAAGTCTTAACATCTGTACCTGGAATCTTTGTTCCACTTTGAGTGAATGCTAAATATTTTCCTTTATAAGCATCTTCTACTCCCGAATTTTCATCTATTGAAAAATCTCTTATATGTAATTCATATAAAACAGAATCTATAACATTATCCATCTTTGGTGTCTTATCTTCTTCCCAACCTTCTGGGTCTGTAGACTTCATATCTATTACCATACCAATTAGTCCATTAACTCCTACTGCTTTAGCATATGGGTCTACAACAACATTTTCACTATTATTAACATTAACTATATAATTATAATATGTACCGTTTAAATCTCCCTCAACCTCTACAGTCCAAATTCCTTTTAATTCTCTAGTCATTCCTATCTTTTTAGTTATATCATTTCCTTCATATAATGCTAATTCCACCTTATCTGCTGGTGGTGACCATAATATAAACTTTGTCTTTTCTTTAGTATATATAGCTCCTAATTCTCCATCATATTGATTAATACTATTAAATTCATTATTATTTGTCATTATTTCCCAACCTCTTTCACAATTCATCTTACTTTATCTATTCTACCATATTTTTATTACAATTTTAATTATTTCATAAATATTTAACACTTTTATAGCAAAAAATAAATTCTCCCATCTATAAATGAGAGATTTATATAAAAATAACAGGATTATTGTACAATTATTATGTTTCATATTCCAAAACTTATATTAAATTTAAAGAAAATTAACAATAGTATAGTCCATGAAATTAAAAATACTAAAGAATATGGTGCCATTAAACGAATCATATCACCTAATGTATATTCTGGCTTATATTTCTTCATAAATATTAGAATAATACCTGCATAAGACATAAGTGGCGATATTACATTCGTAGATGAGTCTGCCACCCTATAAGCTGCTGCAACCACTTCTGGTGTCAATGTTGAATTTACTTTATATAACATAGGTATAAAAATTGGTCCAAGAAGCATCCATTTTGATGTAAGCCCTCCAACAAATAAATTAATTATAGCAGTTATTATAATAAAGCCTATTAATAAAAATATTGGTTGATTTGATAAACCTAAAGCTTCAAGTGCCTTAGCTCCTAAATAAGTAATGTATGTTCCTAAATTAGAATAACTTAACAAAGCCAAAAAATTGTATGACACAAAAGTCAATAAAAGAACACTCCCCATATTTCCAAGCTGCTTTGAAAGTGCTACTGCTATATCACTTGCAGAATTATACTTTTTTAGTCGTATACCAAAAAACACTCCTGGAACAAAAAATATAAATGTTATTATTATAATAATATTATTCATAAATGGGTTTATTGTATTTCCCTCAGCATCTATAAAGCTTTTAAGAGGTCCAAAAGCTAATATTACACATATGATTAATGCAATCAAAAAACCAAGCAAAGCCCACTTTAAGGCCTCATTTTCATCTTTCTTTATTGAAAAATCTTGCAAATGTAATTCTTCTGGTATTATGTAGTTTTCACTTTCCAGACGCTTTTTAATTATCTTATCAGTTACATAATATCCAGCAATAGATAATAGTACCGTTGAAACCACAATGAATATATAGTGCATAGTAGCTGGATTAATCGCTATGCCTTTTGATGTTATAAACGGTATTCCCTGACTTTCAGAAAAAACTTTTGCATTTGTCCCTATTATCACATCTATGGGAGTTCCTGGTATTAAATTTGCACTAAATCCAGCTGAAACACCAGCAAAAGCAGCAGACATACCAATTAGGGGATTCTTCTTAAGCCCAGCATATAACATTCCTGCAAGAGGAACAAGCACTATATATCCAGCATCTGTTGCTATACTGCTCATTATTCCTAAAAAAACAAGAACCATAGGCAAATATCTATCTGAAATCTTTAATCCTACTTTTTTTATCAAAACACTCAATAATCCAGAATCTTCAGCAACTCCTACTCCAAACATAACAACTAATATAATCCCTAATATCCCTCCACCATAAGCAAGCCAGTTATTAAGAATAGCATTATCAAATATCCATCTAACATTTTCTGAAGCAAACATATTTTTAATATTATATGTTATACTTTCCCCCTGAGCTGATAAAACACTGAAACTCTTATTTTTTATAAATAACGTAAATAATAGTACAATTACATATAATACAACAAATATAATTACTGGATCTGGTATTTTCTTTCCAATTCTTTCAATAATACTCGTTTTTTTATTTTCCATTTTGTCACCTTATTCTTATTAATTTTCGAATATATTTTCTCCAATATATTTATTTTTATGTATACAATTAATAAAAATAAGCTAACCTCAAATTTTGAAGTTAGCTTAGTTATAATATTAAATATCCTTAATATCTAATGGAAATTGCTCCTTTTGAACAGGTTTACTCAATAAGAATCCTTGAACAGCATCACAGTACAAGCCTCGTAATAATTTTAATTGTTCATCTAATTCAATCCCTTCAGCTATCACCTCCAAGTTTATTGAATGTGCTAACTGAATTAAAGCTGAAATAATAGCTAATGTCTTTTTATCTTCTTCTACCTTTTTTAATAGACTCCCATCAATTTTTATTATATCTATTGGTAACATCTTTATGTATCCAAAAGACGAATATCCAACACCGAAATCATCTAATGCAATCTTTACGCCAAGTTTCCTTATTTCAGTTAAAATACTTACTATGTTTTCAATATCGTCTAATAATTCATCCTCTGTTATTTCTATTATCAAGCCACCTGGATTTAACTTAGTTTCATTAATAATAGATTTTATTATATTAACTACATTTCTTTGATTTAAAAACTTATATGATGCATTTACAGAAACCTGAAAACTACTGTTTTTCTCCATTCGTATTTTGCTACAGAACTTACATGCTTCTTTTAAAATAAAGTTATCAATATCTGCAATGTCACCAGTTCTTTTAGCTATAGATACAAATTTCACTGGTTCAATGACTGCATTTTTATCATTCCATCTTGATAGTGCCTCTGCACCTATTACCCTTTTCTCATTTAAGCTGTATATAGGCTGAAAATATGGTTCAAGTAAATTATCTTTTATAGCATCCTTAATTCGTGTTTCCATAATTGCTTCTTCAACCATAGTATTATCAAAGACATTAATTCTGTTTCCACCATTTTTCTTACTCTTATACATTGCAATATCTGCAAACTTTAAAACTTTCTCAATTTTATCAGAGTCAATCATAAACCTTGCTGCACCAAGACTTGCCTCTATTCTATATGAGTAAGCATTTCTACTAACTACAGAATTTAAATTATCTATTATAGATTGTCCAACTTCTCGTACTTCTTCGATTGTATATTGTCCTAATAAAATTGCAATAAATTCATCTCCACCAAGACGCCCCATAGTAAGCTTGTCTCCACCCATCTTACTAACAGTTTCAGCTGCCCTAACTAAAACTTCATCTCCAACATTATGACCTAATGTATCATTAATTGTCTTAAAATTATCTAGGTCAATATAGTATACTGTAAAATGTTCCTTTTTACTCTGTAATTCATCCAAATAATTATAAATACTGTATCTATTTTGAATTCCAGTTAAAACATCATAATTAGCTATACGTTTCATTTCCTCAGCGAAATTCTTATTTTCACTAATATCTGTTAATATAACTGCAAAATATTCCTCTTCAATAGGATAAACAGTTAGATATGCCCATTTATCCACTCCTAGCCTTACAGAATATCTTAAAATCTTCTGACTCTTTCTTCCCACACTATTTAATACCTTAGGTACTATATCCTTATCTTTTACCAAGTCCTTAAAAACCTTGCTAAAGCTTGCTGCAATTATATCCTTCTCTCTCATTCCTATCATATTAGCAAGTGAACCATTTACTTCAACAAAAAAAGCATCTCTAACTGTATTAGAAGCATCCTTTAAAATTTTAAAATATGCATATCCATTATCTAATCCTTCCAATATGGTACTATATTTCTTTTCATTATATGCAATAATATTATTCTTTTCTTCCATTGACTGAAACATACTATTTATATCTTTTATAAGAACTGAGAACTCATCCTTGCTCTCATGTATTCTTCCACTAGTTGTATTATTGGTATTTATATTATTAATTTCTGTATTAAGTAGAGTTATTTTATTTTCAAAAATTCTTGTAGTAATCACCCCCATAATTAAAACTACAAAACAATTAATCGCTATAAGAATATATGTAGCATTATTTAATACATCTTTAATGCTCTCCTCATACATAACTTCTTTCAAATAATCAGATGATACAACTATTAATGCTGATGTAAAAATCCATATTAATGTATAAATAATTAATATTTTTCTAGTAATTTTCATTTTATCACCTCTAAAATTTATTATACCCTACATAAATTATATAATAATCATAACATAAAATTATATATTTTTTTCAAAATCTTAACACAAGTTTAATAAAATAAAATATGGAACCCATTAAAGGTTCCATATCTTATTAATCAAATAATTCTATTCTTATTAAATTATCTATTCCTTGAACTGTATCTAGACCTTCAATATCCTTAAGAGCCTTTTGAATTTCGCATTCTTTACATAGATGTGTCATCAATACTAATGTAACCTTTCCATCTACCTCATCACCTTTTTGAATTACCGATCTAAGACTTATCTTATTCTTCCCTAGTATTGCTGTTATATCTCCAAGTACACCTGGCTTATCTATAACAGATGCTCTTATGTAATATCTACTTTCTATTTCGCCCATTGGTACAATTTCTTTATCCCATAAGTTGTTTTTGACAACTGATGTTTGTAAATCAGAGTCTAAGTTTCTTACAATCGAAACTACATCTCCTACTACAGCACTTCCTGTTGGAAGTTCACCTGCACCTCTTCCATAGTACATTAAATCTCCAACTGCATTACCATTAACAAATACTGCATTAAATGAATCATAAACATTTGCAAGAGGATGTGTTTCTGGAATCATTGTTGGATGGACTCTTAATTGAAGCTTTCCATCTATGTCCTTAACTGTTGCTAATAATTTTATTACCATATGGAAATTCTTTGCATATTCCATATCTACATCAGATATCTTAGTAATTCCTTCTCTGTAAACTTTTTCCACATCAATTTTGGTTCCAAAAGCTAAAGAGGATAATATTGCTAATTTATATTGTGCATCAAATCCCTCTATATCAGAAGTTGGATCTGCTTCTGCATATCCCTTTTCTTGTGCTTCCTTTAATACAGTATTAAAATCACTTCCTTCAAGCTCCATCTTAGTTAAAATAAAGTTTGTAGTTCCATTTATTATTCCAAATAATTTATTAATCTTATTTGCTGTCAAACTTTCATTTATACTATTAATAATTGGTATACCACCTGCAACACTCGCTTCATAATTAAACATAACGCCTTCTTCGTCAGCCCTATGGAAAAGTTCATCACCCTCAGTTGCAAGAAGCATCTTATTTGCTGTTACTATATGCTTTTTCTTTGCCATAGCTTTAAGTATGTAATCCTTAGCTGGGTTTATGCCCCCCATTACTTCAACTACAACTTTAATTTCATCATCATTTAATACATCATCAATATTTGTAGTCACTATATCATCGGGTACTCTTATCCCTCTATCCTTATTAGCATTTCTTACTAATATCTTTGAAACTTCAACTTGATATCCGCAACGCTTTGAAATCTCTTCTCCATTTGATTGTAGTATTTTCCATACTCCTCTACCAACATTACCAAGCCCCAATAAAGCTATTTTAACTTTTTCCATTATCTTTCCTCCTAAAAAACACACATATAAAATATTATATTACTATTTATACAAATTTTCTATATTTTTTTAAGTCAAATTGTAATAAACCATAATTTTATTAAATAAAATCTTTATATAGTGAACTATGGAGGACAATTTATGTTTCTTCCCTTTTTATTATCAATAATTGCAGGCTTATCAACATTTATAGGTGCCTTATTTGTATTATTTTCCAAATATAATAATAATAAATTAATCACCTTCTCATTAGGATTCTCTGCAGGTGTTATGCTCACCATATCTTTTATGGATCTTTATCCATCTGCTCAAGAAATACTAATCAAAGAGAAAGGTAGTATTTTAGGTATAATCCTATCTAGTTTATTTCTATTTTTAGGAATTCTGCTTGCCTATTTTATAGATATTTTTATGCCAGAAAAAAATATCTATTCATCAGAACAATCAACTTTGTATAGAATAGGCTTGGTTTCCATGATTGCCTTATTTCTTCACAACGTTCCAGAAGGAGTAGCTACTTTTATATCTAGTTATCATAATATAAATTTAGGAATCTCTATTGCCCTTGCAATAGCAATACACAACATTCCTGAAGGAATTGCCATTGCTATGCCTATTTATTACTCAACACATAAAAAATCATCTGCATTTAAATATACCTTTATAGCATCTCTTGCAGAACCATTTGGTGCACTTCTTGCATTTTTATTTTTAAAGCCATACATTAATGATATTACTTTAAGCATAATATTTCTAATTGTCGCTGGTATAATGATATATATATCCTTTCAAGAACTATTGCCAGAAGCAAGAAAAAATGGCTATAAAAAATTATACATTCTTTCAATCTTTCTTGGAATTATAATAATCCCTGCCCATAATATACTTATATAAAAATAAAGCGATGCACAAAACACCTTATGCATCGCTCTAATTTTAAATTATACTATTTAAAAATGCTTTTAATCTTTCGTTTTTAGGGTTATCAAATATTTCCTTTGATGTGCCTTCTTCTGCAATAACACCATTATCAAAAAACATCACCCTACTAGCTACTTCTCTTGCAAAACCCATTTCATGAGTTACACATATCATAGTCATTCCTTCTTTAGCTAACTTTTTCATTATATCTAAAACTTCCTCAACCATTTCTGGATCCAGAGCTGAAGTTGGTTCATCAAAAAGAATAACTTTTGGATTCATAGCAAGCGCTCTACAAATTGCAACCCTTTGCTTTTGTCCGCCTGATAAGCTACTTGGATATACATTTGCCTTTTCTTTAAGCCCCACTCTTTCTAATAGCTCTATAGCTTCCTTTTCTGCATCTTCTTTGCTTTTCTTTAATAATTTCATAGGTCCTATACAAATATTTTGAAGTACTGTTTTATTAGGAAACAAATTAAAGTGTTGAAAAACCATCATCATTTTTTGTCTTTGTAAATTAATATCAACCTTCTTATATGTAAGATCTATATTATCTAAATATACTTTCCCACTAGTTGGCATTTCTAACATATTCAAACATCTTAAAAATGTAGATTTACCACATCCTGAAGGACCTAATATAACAACTACCTCACCCTTATAAATATCTGTATTTATTCCTTTTAAAACATCATTTTCACCAAAGGATTTATGCAAATCTTCTATATGAAACATTACTTCTTTACTTTCTGTCATTGTTTAATCTCCTCTCCATTATACTAACAAGCTTAGTCAATATCATTACTATAATCAAATATACCAACGCTATAGCAATAAGTGGTGTAAATGCATCATATGTTCTACTTCTTATATAATCTCCTCCACGAGTCAAATCAACAATACCAATATATCCCGAAATAGATGTTTCCTTTATCAGAACAATAACTTCATTTCCAAGAGCTGGTAAGACATTTCTTATAGCTTGAGGTAAAATAAAGTTCCACATTGTTTGACTATAATTAAATCCTATACTTCTTGAGGCTTCAAACTGACCTGGATCTATAGAATTAATTCCAGAACGTATTATTTCTGCAACATATGCAGATGAGTTTAATCCAAATGTAATTACTGCTACTAATATCTTACTAACATTTGTACTTGAAAAAATAACATAGTAAATAATTAAAAGCTGTACCATTGCTGGAGTACCTCTAATTATAGTTAAGTAAGACTTTAAAATCCAATTTAATATTTTACATTTTCCTGTTTTATCACAAGTCACCCTTAAAATCGCTATTATAAATCCTAATGCTATACCAATAGCTACGGCAAATACTGTTATTAATAAAGTAGTTCCTAAACCATCTACAATATAAGTCCATCTATCTTCTTCTATAAAATTATTCTGTATTCTTTCCTTAAAACTAATATCATTTGCAGAATTCCCATTTCTAACCAGTACTACTTGTTTAGATGTTACATAAGATTCAGTAAAATCAATATTTTTCTTTCTTTCTTCAGTAACTGTCATACCAGCCACACCAATATCTGCCTTTCCTGATTGAACCGCAGTTATTATAGAATCAAATTCCATATCCTCTATGACTAATTCCATATCTAAAATATCAGCAATAGCATTTGCTATATCTACATCTATGCCGACTATTTCACCTTCTTTTATATATTCATAAGGTTCAAAAGCAGTATTAGTTGCCATTATAAGCTTACCATTTTTTCTATCTAAATTAACTTGTGGCTCATATCTATAATCATTATCCTCTAAAATATAACCATCAATAATCTTTTGTAATATTCCATTGCTTCTTATAGTATTAATTGCATCATTAATTTTATTTTTTAGTTCAAACTTCTCTTTAGATATACATATAGCATAATCTTCTGAAACAAATTCCTCCTCTAATATAGATATATCTTTATTAACCTTTACAAATGCTTTAGCTGGTTCTTCATCAATAACAATACAGTCTATTTTTCCCTGTTTTAACGACTGTACAGCATCTGTACCCTTATTATATCTTTGTATAGTAGAGCCCTTATCTTTATATTCTGATGCATAAATATCACCCGTTGTTCCAAGGTGAACTCCAATAGTTGCTCCCTCTAAATCATTAATACTTTTAACTTTTGATGCTTCTTGTTTATTACTACTACATCCACTAAATAGTGACATAAGCATAATAACTATCAGTGTTGTAAAAATATGAATTTTATATTTTTTCACCTTTTTTCCTCCATTTGATTATTGATACTATTTAAAAAATATAATAAAAGCTATCATTTATAATATTATTTAACGATAGCCTTATTTATTTCTAACTAATATAGATTACTCCATAAATCCATCAACTATTCTAGCTTCTGCCTCTTCTTCAGTTAAACCTAAAGTCATAAGCTTAATTATTTGTTCACCTGCAATCTTTCCTATTGCTGCTTCATGAATAAGTGATGCATCAACATTGTTTGCTGTAATTTCTGGTATGGCAGTTACAACTGCATCATCCATAATTATTGCATCACATTCTGAATGTCCATTACACTTATTATTTCCATTGATTTTAGATATAAATCTTTGCTTTGATTTATCCTTTGCAACCGATCTTGAAATTAAGTTAACTCCTGAATCCTCACCATCTAAATCAACTTCAAAAACAGTCTCAGCAAATTGATTTCCATGAGTCATCAGCTTCTCTTTAACTATTAACTTTGCTTCTTTTTTTAATACAGCTTTACATGTTCTCTTTGTTGAGTCTACACCCTTAATTTGAACTGTATCCATTTCTAAATAACCATTTTCATCTATTTCAGCATAAGTTTCAGGATTGATTATTCTCTTTCCTTCTCCTTCACCTGTACCAATATGTTTTTCTAAATATAATACCTTCGCATTCTTTCCTACAAAAAATCTATGTACACCATTATGCTCAGATGTACCACAACCATCATTGTGGATACCACAACCTGCTGAGATTATTACATCTGCATTTTCACCTATGTAAAAATCATTATATACAATATCTTTAACATTTTCATGAGTAACAAGAGCTGGTATATATACTGTTTCACCCTTTGTATTAGCCTTAATTTTAATATCTATACCTGATTTATCCTCTTTAGGAATAATCTCTATATTTTCACTATTGCTTCTTCCTGCACATGCTCCATTTTCTCTTATGTTGTATGCCCCATTTGGTATTTCCTTCAAATCAGATACGATTGAAATTAAACTTTGAGTTATTTTTTCCATTGTAATCCTCCTTCTGTTCTTGCACAACAATGTCTACCATTCTCGCCTAACAAACAAGGTAGTATATCTTCTCTCTTTTCATGAGAAAGAACCTCCCCATCGCCAAGAACAATAATTTCATCAGAAATATCCATAATTCTCTCTTGATGTGAAATTACAATCATAGACTTCTTTTTTTCAGTCTTTATTTTACTAAATACAGAAATTAAATTTTTGAAGCTCCAAATATCAATACCTGCTTCTGGTTCATCAAATAAATATAATTCTGTATTTTTAGCCATAATCATAGCTATTTCTATTCTTTTCATTTCTCCACCAGATAAACTTGAATTAACTTCTCTGTTAATATATTCGTCTCCATTTAATCCAACTTCATTTAAATAATCATAAACTTCTTCTGAAGTTACTTCCCTTTTAGCTGACATTGATATTAAATCTTTTACAGTTATCCCCTTAAATCTAACTGGTTGTTGGAATGCAAAACTAACACCAAGATTAGCTCTATCAGATATACTCATATCAGTAATATCTATATCATTAAACATTATTTTTCCACTTGTTGGCTTATTAATCCCAACTATCAACTTGGCTAATGTAGATTTACCACCTCCATTAGGTCCTGTTATTACTACTAACTTTCCATCATCTATTTCAAGATTTACGTTTTTTAAAATCTGTTTGTTATTCTCAACAGTATATGAAACATCAATTAATTTTAACATAGTTCCTCCTTATTTTTTATAAATAACTAGCACAATTTATTTTAACACTATAAGTATATTTTCACAAATATTTATTTCTATACAAACAGCAACAAAAAAAGAAGTAACCATTTTAAGTTAGTTACTTCTTAACATAAAATTTATTTTTCTGGCTCTTGTGTACATTCTGAGCTTGGCATTCCTTGGTCCATAGTTAGATTTATATCTAAACTCTTAAATATTTCAACTGTTGCCCAAACAGTTTCCTTACCATTTACATCTACCATTTTTATATCCCAATAATTTGTAGGTGTATCACCTTTAAAATGTATTTTTATAGTTTCACCATTATCTAATTCCTTAGTTAACAGATTATCGCCCCATTTTTCCTTACTTGCTGGGGATATTCTTAATTCCTTAACCTTTTCACCTGAATTATTAGTTAATGGTACTTCTTTATCTAAAGACTTAACATCAACATTTTTTTCAGTTTCATCCTCTGTAACTTCTTGTAATTCTTGTACTTCTTCACTACCTGTTGAAGAATTGTTACTTTCATTATTTGATGAAGCTTCTGTTTTATCCTCTAATGAGCTACTACTTGATGATTCTTGATTTGAACTGCTACTTGATGATGAAGAATCTTTTCCACATCCTGTTAATAGTCCTAAAGATAATATTGATGCTAGTACTAATGATACTACTTTTTTACTTTTCAATTTAAATCCCTCCTAAAGCTAATACATATTTACATTATATCACAATAACCGCCCTATTTTTTAATTTATTATTAAATTTTTACTCTCTGTATGCCTTCAATGTTTCTTGTAAAGATATTTTATTTACCTTTCTCTTAGCATTTATAGTACCTATAAAATATATAATTATTATAGAAGCTACTCCTACAAAAATCTGCCATAATTCAAACTTAAATGGAAGCACCATATCAAAGCCTTTACCTATATAATTAATGAATGCATCAATTCCAAATACACTTATAGGTAAAGCAATAAAATAAGCTATCATTGCGTATGCTAAATAACTATTTATTATCATAGAATTTACTTCTTTTTTATTATATCCCATAACCTTTAATAAAGAAATATTATAATAATTATCTTCAATTGTAATAGATGTAAGCACAAATAAAATTATAATTGCAATTAATATAGACACTCCAAGCATTACTCCAATACATACATATAAAAAACCTTGCATTGATTTGCTTTGCTCTAATATATCATTTTTTGTTACTATACTACTATATTTACTTTCATCCATTTTATCTTCTGAATAAACGCCAGTGAAGATATCTTTGCTCTGCCCATTTGTATATATTTCGCTTAAAGTTTCCCTTTCCATATATACAGTAGCATCTTTATATTCTTCTGATACCCCCACTATACTAAACGTCATCTTTTTACCATTTAAATCTAGTGTAATCTCATCACCTATATCTTTATCTAAAATACCTTTAAATGATTCTGTCACAATAACTCCATCTTGCAATTTTGAAGTTATTTCTTCATTATCATCATTATATAATTTATAAAGTTTATTATCCGATTCTAATCCACTTAGCACAACATTATGATTATCAACTTCTGTACTTATAATAATAAACTTTTCCTGACCATTTTCTACATCTGGAAGAGGCTTTGAAACATCAATGTATGCTTGATACTTATAATCTACCTTTTCATAACTATCTGTAATAAATTTTGTGAAGAATCTTGGCATCATAAGTCCTAAGATTATCAGACTAGATGCAAACATAACTCCTAATATATAAACAATAAATTTTCCTTTTTCCCTAATTAAAAATGAATATTTAAATTTAGTAACAGTTTTACATCTTCCTAATAGTTTATCAACAAACACTGTCAACTTTGTTAATTTTTTATCCGAATTCGGTTTTAATAAATCTAATGGCTTTTTACGAATCATAAATTTAATTATTAAATATGATAAGCCTATAAAGAACACAAATGGTATAACTACTGAAAAAATATACACTGAAAAATCATTAACAATATTCTCCTGTGGGAATAAATAAAACTCTGCAAATAATTTTAGTGTAGATTTACTCATAAAGTATCCTACAATTGAACCTAATATCAGCATTGGCAATGCAACAAGTGCAATAATCATTATATATGGTTTTGCTATTTCTTTATTTAAATATCCAAGTGCTTTTAAAACTCCAATTGGACCTTTTTCTCCTTGAAGTATTTTATATAATATTATTCCAACAATAACTATAGCAATTCCTGTTATCATAATAGAAAGTCCAACAACAACTGTCTTTCCCATAACAACTTCCTTAAAAAGATATCCACTTGTAATATTGCTCTCTGTATCTATTATACTTTCTACATATGGTAAGTCCTTATTGAAATACTCCTTAAAATCCTTAACATCTTTTGATATTTTCCCAGAAAAACAAATTTTTTCTATACCCTTTAATTTTTCATATTCATTATCTGTAGTAAGTGCAACTGTAATCTTTTTACTGTCAATAATAAATTCTTTTCCAAATATCAATAAAGTATAGTCTGGAAACAAAACTTCTCCTACTATCCTATATTTTTTATCATTAATAATAATTTCATCATCTAATTTTAAATTGTTATTTTCAAGAAAAATTTTAGGAAATGCAATTTCATTATCTTTTTCTGGTTTTCTACCACTTTCTATGTAAGATAAATTAATTTTTTTTGCATCTTTTAATAGACGCATCTTATATGCTTCACTATTATGCTTAAATAGAATATCTTTAGAATACCTAACCTCTAAGTCTGTATCTTCATATTGTTTCTTAAAATCATTTATTCTATTATCCATTATCTGATTGAATTTTTGACTATCTGAGATTTTTAAATCTGTTAGCTTTACTAGATTATTATTTAAATTTACTTCAGAAGACAATGCATAATCATTAATATTAACAACAAAATCCTCTTGATTAGTCTCTTTAATATATTTATCTAAAGTATCTTCTATAGTATTCATTGCATTATACATAGCAACATAAATAAATGAACTCAAAAAAATAATTATTCCTATAGCAAGAAGCTGAAATTTTTTCTTTTTTAATAATTTAAAGGCATTTTTATACAACATATCATTCTACCCCCAAACTATCTCAGAAGCCTTTTTCTTTTGCTTGTTTTTAATTGTTTCTACAATTTTTCCCGAATTCATTTTAATTATTTTATCTGCCATTTCTGCTATTCCTGCATTATGAGTAATTATAACCATTGTCGTCTTATATTCCTGATTCATCTTTTCTAAAAGCTCAAGTACTTCTCTTGCAGTCTTTTCATCTAGTGCCCCCGTTGGTTCATCCCCAAACAGTACTGCTGGATTTTTTACTATACTTCTTGCAATTGATACCCTCTGCTGTTGACCACCTGATAACTGAGATGGATATTTATTCTTCTGCTGTACTAATCCTACCTTTTCAATTACTGTATTTATATCAAGTGGATTCTCACTTATATTAGCTCCCATATCAATATTTTCCACAACATTTAAATTTTGAAGTAAATTATATTGCTGAAAAATAAATCCTAAATTCTTTCTTCTAAATAAAGTTAACTCCTCATCTGAATAATCACTTATACATTCACCCTTAAAATATATTTTTCCATCTGAAACCGAATCAAGACCACTTATTACATTTAACAATGTAGACTTTCCACTGCCACTTGGTCCTAAAATCACAACAAAATCTCCTTCTTCAATTTCTATTGAAACCTTATCTAATGCAAAGGTTTCAACCTCCCCTAACTTATATATTTTACTTACATCACATAGTTTTAACATCCTATCCCCTTCTTCCCTATTTTTATACATATTACCATATTTATTTTTGTTTTAAAATAAATACTTGATATAATATACTTACATTATTAAGAGAAAGGATATGTTACCTATGATGATTGATTCAAATTACCATACTCATACATATAGATGTACACATGCTCAAGGAACGGAAGAAGACTATGTTATAGAAGCTATAAATAACAACTATAAAGAGCTTGGAATATCGGACCATGGTCCATTTAACAATAACAAGTATGACTTCAGAATGGATTTTTCTGAATTTGAAGATTACTTAAATACAATAAATAATCTAAAATCTAAATATAAAGATAAAATTAACATATTAAGCTCTGTAGAAATTGAATTTTTTGAAGATAGCTTAGATTTTTATAATGATTTGCTTTCAAAATATAAATTAGACTACTTAACCTTAGGACAGCATATGATAAAAATTAATAATACTCTATATTATGACTGTGACTTTCATTATGATGAGTATTATATGCTATACGCAAAAACTCTAAAAAAAGCTATGGATACAAAGTTCTTTAAGCTTATTGCACACCCCGATTTTTACTTAAAATCACTTACTCCTTGGAATGAAACTGCAATAGAAGCTGCAAATATAATAATAGATTCTGCTGTAAAAAATGATTGTATATTAGAAATAAATGCTAATGGTATAAGAAAAGGACTTCAAACTACAACTGATGGCAAACAAAAATATGTTTATCCTAATGAAAACTTCTTTAAATTAGCTTTAGAAAAAAAAGCAAAAATTATAATTAACTCTGATTGTCATAATCCAAAAGAACTTTTAGATGATGCAGTAAAAAACACCTATGACTTAGCAAAAAAATGGGGTATCTCTCCCCTAACTAGACTGTAAAAATAAGCCTGACCTTTTATACAATTAAGGTCAGGCTTTAAAACATTAAGAATAAAGCCCAAGAACTTTTACATTATATTTTTTACTTATTTCTTGTATTGTCTCTTCAATTTTCATCTTACTTTCAAAATTTCCTTGAAGTTCAATAAAGAAATTATATTTACCAATCTTCTTTTTTGTAGGTCTAGACATTATAGAAACTAGATTAATCTTTTTCTCATAAAATTTTTGCAATATACTATTAAGTACACCTGGCTCATCATTAGCCCCTACTATGTATAATGATACTTTTATCATATCCTTATAAAATATCTTAGTATTTTGACTTCTCTTTTCTACAACTAAAAATCTAGTATAATTATTAAAAGAATCTGTAACATTTTTTATTCCAAACTGAAATTCTTCTGGATTATAAACATGTTGTGGAATAATTGCACCGGCTCCCTTACCTTTTTTCTTTACTAGGTTATAAGATTCCATATTACTTTCTGTTATTATAACTTTTACCCCTGGCATTTTCTTAAATAGGTTTGTACACTGTCCCTTTGATTTAAACTGAACATATATAGTATCTATATCTTCTAATTTTTCTGTATTTGCCACTAGAGAAAATTGTACTGGTACATATACTTCTTCTAATATCTTTAGATTCATCTCTAATAATAAATCTAATGTTCTTTGTACATATCCATCAAGGGTATTCTCAACTGGAACTACTGCAATATCATTTATTTCCTCTAAAGAATAAACAGCCTCATCTATTGATGGATAAAAACTTTTTTCAAAATTATGATTAACATTATATTTTGTAGCAGCATAATCACTAAAAGTGTTTGCTGGTCCCAAAACTGCAATTTTTTTCATCTAATTCACTCCTCATCCATATTATTATAATATAATATTTATTGTTTTACATCTTTTTTTAACATATAATAGTAATTGTATTGAAGGACTTTATAATTAAGGAGGAATTAATATATGGAAGATGAAAAAAAATTTGCTGTACTAATTGATGCTGACAATGTTTCCCCTAAATATGCCAAATACATTTTAGATGAAATCTCCAATTATGGTGTAGCTACCTATAAAAGAATTTATGGAGATTGGACTCGTGCAAATTCAGTTAAGTGGAAAGACGTTTTGCTTGAAAATGCTATTTCTCCAATCCAACAATATAGCTATACTACTGGAAAAAATGCCACAGATTCAGCTATGATAATTGATGCTATGGATATTTTATACACAATGAATGTTGATGGCTTTTGTATAGTATCAAGTGATAGCGATTTTACTAAACTTGCCATAAGACTTAGAGAATCAGGTATGATGGTAATTGGTATGGGAGAAGAAAAAACCCCAAAGCCATTTAGTGTTGCCTGCAATATATTTAAGTATTTAAATATACTCGCAGAGGATGATGAAAAAACAGAAGATACCTTAAATAAAGATAAAACCTCTTCAAATACGCTTGATGTTATGACTGACAGTAAAGTAATTGAAGATGCTATGATAAAAATCATTATTGAAAATGGTCATGAAGAAAATAGAATTGATGTGGGTGAACTTGGAAGCAGACTAGTTAAAAGATATCCTGATTTTGATGTAAGAAACTACGGCTACAGTAAGCTTTCAAAATTTCTTACCACTTTTGACTCAATAGAATTAACAACAAACGGCTCATCTCTTATAGCTCACTTAAAAGAGGGAGATATCAGCTTAAAAACTATTGAAAGTACTATTATTGACCTAATAAAAAAGAATAATAACTGCATTAACATGGGACTTTTAAATAAATTACTTATAGAAAAATACCCTAATTTTAATATAAAAAATTATGGTTATTCAAAGTTTTCTAAATTTATAAATGATTTTGAAAGTATTGTTATTGTAAGCAGTGGACAAAATTCATCAATAAAAACAATAACCCTAAAAGAATAGGAGAATCATATGATTAATTTATCTGAAAAAAATTTTATAATAGAATGCTTTGATAAACTAATAAAAAGAAATGTAATTTGTAAAGAGGATATATCTCCCTCTTTATTAACTGAAGAGGAAATCATTAATTTTGAAAAAAAGCATAATATAACACTGCCTAGCTTATTTAAAGCATATCTTATGACTTATAATTATTCTTTTACAGATATTTATGCAGGTATGATTACTGATATTAATGATCCTTTTGCTAGGTGCGAAGAACTTAATTTATTCATATTCAATTTACCAGAAAAAAATACTTTAACTTATCTAGAAAATAATATAAATTATGCTAAAGAAACTGGATTATTCTCACTTGGATTTATTCCAATTGCTACAATAGAACACCAAGGTATTATATGTATTGACCTTTTTAGTGACGAAAATGACCCTAATGATTATGGTATAATTTGGTTCAGCTTTGATGTCCTAGATAAATCTAATGATGAGCTAAAAACTCAATATAAAGTACTATTTGAAGACTTCAAATCATTCCTTGAATGTATTTTTATGGGAAGTAATGATGAAAAAATTGACTTTTATACAAAATATGCAGATGATGATAAATTGTTTGATACTTTAGATGAATACCATGATAATGACGAATATGAGGCTATAATTTCAACAATATTTAAAATTCCTCGTTCGCATTGGAATAATAAATTATATTTTAGATTAATTAGTGCTCATAATAATTTAAATGATTTTAAAACAGCAATTCACTATCTAAATATTTTAAAAAATAAATGTATAACTAACAAAGATAAGGCAAAATGGCATTATATGTATGGTTATATTTTTTATGCACAAGATGATGATGAAAAAGCTAAAAGCGAGTTTGAAATAGCAGCCAAACTAGACCCTAGTGATGAAGATTATCCTACTCTCATAAAAGAATGTGAAGAATATATTAATAATAAGTCTAAAAAGCAACAAACTCATTACAAATTTATTAAACTTATGTAAAAGGCTATCTTTTGCCACAATACTGACACATTATACTAATATACTTACTATAAGGTGTTAATAATTTAATAAGTTTTTTATTCATTTTTTAATAGGACCAAGTTAAATGCTTAGCTTGGTCCTATATTTTTATGCTCTTATTAATGAGGTATCTTCTTCCACTCTTTCTCCGGTACTATCATTGCCTTTATATTCATAGCTGTTAAAACTACAAGAAAAATTGGATAACACATAGCTGCTCTTAACTTTTTCTTTTTAGGTTCTTTTCCCATCTTTATTGATATTGCTGCAATTAAGGTTACAATTAAATAGGCTATAATCAAAAAGCCCAATGCCCATAATATGCTTTTTACAGAAAAATTTATTATTAATGTAAGCACTCCTAAAAATACTACAAATAGAACATATCCTCCAACCAACTTACATATAAGAAGTGTAAGCATTAAATCAAAATTTTTCAAACTTGGTTGTTTTAAAAATTTCTTAATAGCCTTTTTGCTATAAAGCTTAATTACCTGTTGAGTGCCTGTTGCCCATCTAGCAAGCTGTCTTGTCATAATAGACCATTTATCTGGTTGCATATCATAAAATAAGGCATTAGATTCAATTGCTATTTTCTTATCATTAAGAGTTGTTTGGACATAGAATTCAATATCTTCAGTAAATGCATTAGTTTTCCAAATTCCATTTTCTAATACATCTATTTTAAATGCAAAACCTGTACCAGAAATAGTACTATTTATATTACACCCATTATGTCCCTTAGAATATATATGGTTTAACATATTCCAATAAATACTATATACAGCACTAATCCAACTTGCATCCGGATTTCTTGTTTTTCTATTACCACTAACTACATCTGCCCCTGATAAAAAATTCTTATTAATTAACTTCAAAAAGTTTTTATCAACTAAATTATCACTATCAATTATACATATATTATCAAATTGTGCATAAAACTTTTCCGAAATATATCTAGTTGCATAATTTAAAGCTTTCCCCTTAGTACTTGGAAGCTCATCATCCTTAACAATAACTATAGCTCCTTCTTTTTCTGCTAACTCTATTGTTTTATCTGTACAATTATCAGCAACAACAAAGCATTTATATTTATCCTTTGGATAGTTCATATTATGAATACTTCTTATACACTGTGCAATTACATTTTCTTCATTATGAGCACATATTATAATCGCATACCTATATTCATAATCCTTATCCTCTCCATGCTTAATATTATTTTTAAGTAATTTCTTTATCATTGCAATCATAAATATACTAAAATGCCATCCAACAACTACAAAAAATAATATAAAACAAATAATTGCTGCCTTATTTATATATTGCATACTTTTTCCTCCGACTTTAATTATTTCAAAATTTATTATATCATTTTTTTAATTATTTTTAATATAAAAAAGGCTGGAAATTATTCCAACCTAAAAATAGTCAAAAGTTAAAAACAAGTATTTATAAATATTTTTCCAAACTTTCTGAAAGTGTATTGAACCTAACTAATTTTTTCTTAATTTCAGCAATAGTATCTATATGAGTTTTAGCAACTCCATTAGCTATTTTAATATCTGATGTAATATTATCCATATGCTCAATAATCGAATCTAAGGTTTGCTTAATATTAGAAGATGAACTTCCACTCTCCTTAGCAAGCTTACCCATCTCATTTGCAACTACAGCAAATCCCTTTCCTGCATCTCCACTTCTTGCTGCTTCAATTGAAGCATTTAAAGCAAGAATATTCGAACTTGAAGCAATATCTGCAATATTAACAGTAACCTCAGATGCATTTTTAACATCTTCACTTACTATAGCTGTAAGTTCCGACATAGCCCTTAACATTTTAAAGAGTTCTTCAAGCCCACTTATCATATCTTGAATAGATTCATTTACATCTACAACAGTGCCCTTAAACTGTTTTGAAATTTCAGAAATCTTTTCTTTGTCATCAACACAGTATGTACTAACTATACAACCAACCACTTCATTACCATCTTTGATTGGTACAAGGTTACCCTCCATAGCCATTCCAACGACTTCTTTTGGAAGAACATTATGAACAACTTTTCCTGTACGTATACATCTATCAAATGCACCAGTAGGATCTACAAATTTTTCACCTATTTTAACTGCTGGTGGAATATTTTCTGGAATAGAATATCCACGTGTAATCCCATCCTTATCGATAACACTAACAATAGATTCTCTCTCCTGTGTCAAACGAACAAAATCTAAATACTTAATAATCTCCTCTAATTTTTCATTCATACCAATAAACCCTCTCTCTCTTTTTATTTTCCCTCTACGAAATACTATATCTATTATACTATATTTTAGAATAATTTAACAGTATTTTCTTAAATATTGGAGAAAATATTAATAGTTATATCAATCTTTATTACCTATTTTACAGTTTAAATTATATATGTAATTTAAAATCCTAATTATGTTATAATAATATAAGGAGGTGAAGCTTGTTATGAATATATATTTAAACACAAAGACTCCACTTGAAAATTTTAAAATTCTTATAAAAAATAAGTTTTTCATTGATAAATCTATGATTTTAAAAACTCTTAATATTAAGTTAGAAACTTCTAATAGATATATATGTATAACAAAACCAAGAAGATTTGGAAAAACATCTATAGCAGATATGCTTGGTGCTTATTATTCTAAAGCTTTTAATAGTAGAGAAGTTTTTGATAAACTTAATATCTCAAAGGATGAAAGCTATGAAAAAAACATTAATAAATACAATGTTATAAACATTTCTTTTAACAAAATACCAGAGAATGGTAGTAAATACTCAGACTATATATCAATGATAAAAAATTCATTAATTAAAGATATAGAAAAAAATTTTTCATCAATAAATATTAATGATTTTTATACTATAAGTGACATACTACAAGCAACAAATGAAAAATTTATTTTTATTCTTGATGAATGGGACTATATTTTTAGCCATAACCTTTTTGAAGAGCACCAAAATGACTTCTTAGAATTTTTAAGAAATTTATTAAAAGATAAACCTTATGTAGCTTTAGCTTATATGACTGGTGTTCTTCCAATAAAAAAATACTCTGAAGGGTCAGCCTTAAATATGTTTACAGAATATACTATGTTAAATGATAGAATATACTCTGATTATTTTGGTTTTACCGATGATGAAGTTAATAAGCTATGTAGTAGAAATAATAATGCTCTCGATTACCTTGAACTTAAGGAATGGTATAATGGTTATACAACAAATAGAGGAAAAAATATTTATAATCCACGTTCAGTTGTATGTGCATTAGAAGATGAATTTTGCGGAAGCTATTGGACTAATACTGGTGCTATGGATGAAGTTTTATATTATCTGAAATATAATATCGCTGAAGTAAGAGATGATGTTATAGAAATGGTTTCTGGAAATCCTATAAATATAATTCTTGAGGAAGAATATCGAGCTGGACAAAAAAACTTAAAAACAAAGGAAGAAATATATTCAGCTATGGTTATTTATGGTTTTTTATCATACTATGATGGAACATTAAAAATACCTAATAAAGAAATTATGAAAGAATTTGAAAAAGCACTAAAAGATAAGTCCTTTGGAGAAGTTGTCGATATTATAAAATCTTCAGATAAAATGCTTAAAGCTACTTTAAATGAAGATACAAAAACAATGATAGAAATTATAAATAACATTCATAATACAGAAATTCCTATACTTCAATATAATGATGAAAATTCATTATCTTGTGTAGTTACATTAGCTTATCTTTCAGCAAGAAACTTTTATAGAATAGAAAGAGAAGAAAAGACAGGCAAAGGATATGCAGACTTTGTTTTTCATCCAAGAAGAAATGGAGATACTGCTTTTATTTTAGAACTAAAAAAAGATGACATTCCAGAAAACGCAATAAAGCAAATAAAAGAGAAAAAATACTATCAAAAGTTTATAAAAGAACATGAAAATAGAAAAATCCTTGCTGTTGCTATATGCTATGATTCAAAGAAAAAGGAACACGAATGTATAGTTGAATTAATAAAATAATCTTTTCTACTAAACAAAAATATATAGGGTGTCGTACTAATGAGACACCCCATATAGTATTTATTTTTTAGTTATCCACTTTTAATACAAGTAAATTAGTTTTATTTGTACTATTTAAATATTGGATTATTTTTCACTCCATACTTTTCAAACTTGCTTATTCTTTCTTAAAATAATAAGTCCCACAACCAATAATATAGGAAACAAAATACCAGCTAAAATCCCTTTTTTCAAGTCTGCTAAAGCAAGCTCTGATATAAATCCGACTAAAGTAGGTCCTACTGAGCATCCAACATCACCAGCTAATGCAAGTAATGCAAACAATGCTGTACCACCTTTACATAATGTTATTGCTGCCTTACTAAAGCTTCCTGGCCACATAATACCTACAGATAATCCACAAATTGCACAACCAATCAATGATAAAAAAGGTGATGGCAAAAGAGAGATAGACAAATAGGAAAAAATACAAAGTATGCTACTGCCTATCATAAATTTATCCAAATTAATTCTATCTCCAAATTTACCATAAAATGCTCTTGCACTTCCCATCAATATGGCAAATGACATTGGACCTGCAAGATCTCCAATTGTTTTACTAACCCCAAGTCCCTTTTCAGCAAATGTAGAAGCCCACTGACTAACTCCCTGCTCACTTGCACCTGCACATAACATCATCAACATCAATATCCAAAAAGTCTTATTCTTGCATAACTCTTTTACTGTCATTCCTTTCTCTCCCTCTTCTATCAGAGATGCAATTGGAACTTTAGTAAATACAATACCATTCATAATTGGAATAACCGTCCAAATTAATGCTAGCAATTTCCAATTATTTATTCCACACACTTTAAAGAATAATGTAGAAAGTAAAACTACAGCAACATGCCCCCAACAATAAAATGAATGTAACAAACTCATTGTCTTTTCCTTATTGTCACTAGGACAACTCTCTACAATCGGACTAATTAAAACTTCAATCAATCCTCCACCAATAGCATATATTACAACTGCAATAAAAAGTCCTA
The DNA here is from genome assembly GCA_022767515.1 of Clostridium sp. Lineage (GTDB taxonomy): Bacteria > Bacillota > Clostridia > Clostridiales > Clostridiaceae > Clostridium. The sequence continues at coordinate 2,690 of JALENK010000037.1, read as the reverse complement.
CAAATGCATTTGGCAGTATGTCTGGTAAAAACACAAGACAAATCAGTCCTAAAGCAGAAAAAATATGTGCAAGAACAACCGATATACGATAACCTATTTTATCTACAAATTTCGTTGCTAACAAATCTATTATCAGTTGAATACCAAAATTAAATGTTATTAACATAGTAATCTGACTTAATGGTATATTATAATTCTTTTCAAAAGTCAAAAAAAGCAAAGGTACAAAGTTATTTACAATAGCTTGCACAATATAACCAACAAAGCAAGCATACACTGTCTTCTTATATTTATCCTTCATCTAAAAAATATCCTCCGTTATATCATTAACAACAATCATTATAATATTTTAACACTAACCTAATAAATTGTAATTAGATTTTTGATTATTTAATGAACCTTAAGCAATAATGACCCTATCAAAATTTTTAAGGAATGGATGTGCGAAGTAAACAAAAATCACCTGTTACAGTAAATTCACCACTTTTAGCTGGAAGGAAAATACTATCACCTTTACAAATATGCATTTTCTGATCTTTACACACAACCTCTCCATTACCATCAATTATAAGTAATGACTGAAAACTTTTTTCACTGACAATCTCCTTAATCATTCCATCTTTTGATGAAAACTTATCAACTGTAAAACAATCTGACTGAGCTAGATGTCTCCCAAAATCATATTTTATATTCCTATGTTCTAAGCATGCAACATCAAGTGCTTTTTCAATATGAAGTTCACGCATCTTACCATCCACACCTTTTCTTCCGTAATCATAAACACGATATGTTACATTAGAATTCTGCTGTATTTCAGCTATTACAATACCCTTTCCAATAGCATGTATTATTCCTGCTGGAATAAAAAACATATCTCCCTTGTGAACCTTTACTCGATTAAGTATATTATCAAGTGTGTTGTTTTCTATATGATTACGAAATTCCTCTTTTGTTACGGTTTCTTTAAGACCATAATACAAGAAAGATTCATCTTCACAATCGATTATATACCACATCTCAGTTTTTCCAAATTGATGCTCATTTTTGATTGCATATGAATTGTTTGGATGAACCTGAACTGATAATGGTTGCTCTGCATCAATTAATTTTATAAGAATAGGAAAATCACTAAAACGCTCACAATTAGTTCCAAGAATACTACTACCTACACTCTCAATATATTCTTTTAAAGTTCTACCTGCAAATTTACCATTAGTAATCTTACTCAATCCGTCTGGATGACAGGAAAGCTCCCAAGTTTCAGCTAGTATATTTCCAAAATATTCTTTATTAAATTCCTCTTTAAGGCGATTTCCACCCCAAATATACTCTTTATATGCTGGAGAAAGTTTTAGAATTGCCATTTTCCTATATTACCTCCATTATTTTAATAGACTTTATTTCATTATATCTTTAGCAAAGCAAAAGTTTCCAATTATCACAAAAAAACACACCATAGAAATGTACTCTTTCCTATGGTGTGTAGTTGTATAATCTTTATTTTATTTGTTTCGTCTTTTCTAATATATTTTGCAGTAATTGTATCTGCATTTTCATACATTTCCTGCGGTGTACCACTAAATACAATTTCTCCTCCCTTTGTTCCACCATCTGGACCAACATCTATGATATAGTCCGCAAGCTTCATCACATCTATATTATGCTCAATCACATTCAGAAGCAAAAACTTTTCTAATTTCATAAAAGAATCCTAGAAATGTACATACTGTAGAGCGACCAGTTGCTGTAATCGCACTTTGATCAATTAATACAACCTGCTCTTCATATTGTTTAGCAAATACATCTCTTATACTGCTAAATCGTAGCAATCAAAGATAGCTGAAACATAAAGTTTTCCATCGGAAGCTTTTATTTCGGTCATATCTGTAACACATTTTTCAAGTGGTTTTTCTGCTGTGAAGTCACGCTTAATTAAATCATCGGATTTTCGGGCTGTTTTATCTGCTTTTGTAATACCATTAGGCTTACGCTTGGGTCTATGATTAAGTCCTATTTCTTCCATAAGTGTCATTACATTCATCTTCCTTGCAGATATCCAGCATGGCATCTGCCAAAGGTTGATATTTCCAGGGAGAATCCTTTGTTTTTAAGTAATTGGCGAATTTCTTTATCCTGCTCCTTAACGCGTTTTCTGAGTTCAATGAGTTCTTCGTTAAGGGGCAGAGCATTATTAGGGGTATGAACTGCTTCATTTGCGCTGAGGTGGCCTTCTTTAAAGGCTTTTATCCATGTGTACATAGTACCCTTAGGAATCCCTAATTCGTTGGCTGCTTTGTGCCCACCGATCTTTTGGGCAAGTTTTACAGCCTGAGCTTTATACTTGTTGTCATAAGATTTTTGGATGCGTTTTGTTGCCATAAAATTGTTCACTCCTACTCGTATTGATTATGATTATATAAAAATCCTTGAGAATAGGTTGTCAATTTTTATTGTACAACATCAATGTTTGTTATGCCAAGAATCTCTCATAGTACACCCCTTATTTATTAAAATATATCTTTGATTTTTATGTGTATATTAGGAAACATTGAACTTATATACTCATCATCACCTTTAAAAACATTAGTTATCTTATATTGTTTATCTTGTAAGGAATACTGAACTATATATCCTTCTTGTTCAACCAAATTATATTCAAGTACTCCAAATCTTTGATATACATCTAACTT
>JALENK010000035.1 GCA_022767515.1 Clostridium sp. | reverse complement strand
CCTCTATTACACTTCCTAAGTTAATGGTTATATTATCTTACACAAACTTCACAAACATATGAGTTTAACTAAGAATTAGCCTAATAGTATTTAGGACTTAGACTATCAATAATAGTAGCCTAAGTCCTTCTTTGTTTATCTTTATAAATACATTTATATATCTGTCATTCTCATAACATAAATTACATATAAATAAGTTTTATTCTGCTTCCCAAAGACCATGTAAGTTGCAATATGCATATACCTTAGTCACAGAATCGTCATCAGTTAATGCAAATTCTACACATGGCTTTTCTCCTGGCTTCAACACTTTTCTCTGTGCACCCTTAACTGTTTCAATTGCAATCCATTCAATATAGTGTTCCTCTAGCATTGGATGCTCTACAGAACCAACTGTTACAATAACCTTATTTCCTTCTACTTTATAAACTGGAACGTGTTTCTCAAAAGCTCCATCGGAAGTTCCAGGAACAAGTTCCTTCATCTTCTTACCACAACACATCATTGGAACACCTGCTTCTTTAATCATTCCAACAAAATTTCCACATGTTTCACATACATAAAATTTCATAATTCATACTCTCCCTAATTAATAATTTTCTTTTCTTACTTCAAAAAATGCTTGTGAATGATTGCATACTGGGCAAACCTCAGGTGCTTCAACACCAACTACAACATGCCCACAATTACGACATTCCCACATTGTTACACCACTCTTCTTAAATACCTCCATAGCTTCTACATTATGAAGTAGTGCACGATATCTCTCCTCATGCATCTTCTCAATGGCAGCAACACCTCTAAACTGAGCTGCTAATTCTGTAAAGCCTTCTTCCTCTGCTTCCTTTGCCATACGCTCATACATATCTGTCCATTCTGCATTTTCACCTTCTGCTGCATGAAGAAGATTTGTAGGTGTATCTCCAAGTTCACCAAGAGCCTTAAACCAAAGCTTTGCATGTTCCTTTTCATTCTCAGCTGTCTTTAAAAATAATGCTGCAATTTGTTCATATCCAGCCTTCTTTGCTACAGAAGCAAAATATGTGTACTTATTTCTTGCTTGTGACTCTCCTGCAAATGCCTCCCAAAGATTTTTTTCTGTTTTAGTTCCTGCATATTTATTTGACATATCTATACCTCCATTTTTTTTATTTACTTTTTTAAAATCTGATGCTGGATGCTTACAAATTGGACAAATGAAATCCTCTGGAAGTTCTTCTCCCACATACTCATAGCCACAAATTATACATCTCCAAATAGTCTGTCCGTCCTTTGTTTTTCCCACTTCTTGTGGTTTTGGTTTAATATTATTCATATAATAATCATATGTTGCTGAAGCATCTTCACTTAACACTTCCATATCAGTAATTTCACCAATAAACATAGTGTGCGAACCAATATCCTCTGTTTTAGTAACTTTCACAGAAATATATGCATTGGTTCCTTTTGTAACATAGTAAATGCCATTCTCTCCTCTGTTACATTCTGTAAAATCAGTAAATTTATTAACTTCTTTTCCAGTCTGGAAACCAAAATGCTTGAATAAATCAAATGTAGCTTTTTGACTTATAACAGACACTGTAAATGCACCTGTTTTCATAATCATATCATGAGTATAATTTGCTTTATTCACACAAATACTAATCTGGTTTGGCGTAGATGCTGCTTGGATTGCTGTATTAATTATACAACCATTATCCTTATCACCATCTCTTGCTGTAAGAACAAATAGACCATAACTTAACTTATACATTGCTTTTTTATCCATAAAAAGCCTCCTCTCACTTTTATTTTAGTGGTTTCTACAACAAAGTTTTAGTATTTACCACAATCAACCCTTTAACTTTATTTATTGATTTCCACAACTATGGCTTCCACATCCATGGTCACCACAAGAATGACCTTCTTCATGATGATGGTGATTACAGTTAGAACCTGTATTAACTAATGTTCCTGCAAGATATTCCTGTACTGCCTTATCTGTATCCCCAGATGCTCCAGCACAAAGTTCAATCCCAGCACTAGCAAGTGCATTTTGTGCACCAACACCAATTCCACCACAAATAAGCACATCTATCTTATTGATAGATAAGACTCCTGCTAAGGCACCATGTCCTTGACCATTTGAACTAATTACTTCAGAAGAAACTATTTGATTATTTTCGACTTCATATACCTTAAAATTCTCTGTACGTCCAAAGTGTTGAAACACTTCTCCATTATCATATGTTACTGCTATTTTCACGACTTCATTCTCCTTTTCTAGAAATGCTTTTTGATTAATATAGTTACCATTTAGGTGACATCGTTTACAACTAGGGCTTCCATCACATAATTTATAATTTCCTCCTTCTATTTGAAGTCCCATTCCATAAACCAAGACTTTTGCCATTTTCTCTCTTGCCTTGTTATAAATAAGCTGAGCAGTAGTCCTTGCTACACCTAGCTTATTAGCACACTCCTCTTGACTAAAGCCTTCTAAGTCAATTAGGCGTATACTCTCATATTCATCCACTGTCATAATAAGCAATTCACTATTTTCACAATTTTGTGGAATAAATATAGTAGTATCAGGTTCTTTACAAATAATCTTTTTTCTATATTTTGGGCATTCAAATCACCTCTTTTTTTGGCATATGCCATGTAAATATTATAACACTAATTATTTTAAAGTAAAGGGGGTGTGAAAAAATGAGAAATCATTTTTCCACATCTCTTTTTTTAATTCATTTTATGAATATTTAATATAAGTATATCAAAAAAAGCATAAATGCCCCTTTCCCCAGAAATTATGTATATTTATTTTTATGCTACTTTCTGAAGCCTCTTCTTTTTATTATGGTATTTATATAAGTTATGCCCAATAGAAACAAGAAATATTCCTAATTTTACAGATTTTATCCCTTTTCTAACAATTCGCTTATAGTTTCGGTTGTTTTTTATTATACCAAATGTTCCTTCTGCTTGAATAGATTTTCTATGTCCTTTTCCATATACAAATGTATTAGTATCAATTTTATAAATCTCTGTATATTTTTGTATTATTTTATGTAACTCATCAGGAACATATTCTGTATTGGTCTGAATATGTATTCCAAAATATGA
>JALENK010000029.1 GCA_022767515.1 Clostridium sp. | reverse complement strand
AATCGCTTTGTCGTTTACGTAGTATTATATCAAATGTTAGTAGTAATAGATTTTCTATTATCAAAGCAGATACGTTGAAAAAGGAATGAAACCTAAAGTTTTATATATTTTTTATAAACTTTTATAAGTTTTCAGTAACGGGTGTGGACGTGAGTAATAATACAAAAAAAAAGAAAATTCAGGAGGATGAAGATAAAAGTTTTAGTGAAATTAAAGGTGTGATTATAATTGCTATTGGCTTTTTAACTTTATTTGCCGTATATACATCTTGGGCAGGAGTTTTATCTACTTTGTTACAAACTATATTTGCTTTTGTTTTTGGATGTGGTAAATATTTAATACCACTTTATATTATTTATATGGGATATAGATATATAATTGGTAGAGGCAAATTAAAGTTAGATAAAAAATTTGCGGGAATAACATTATTAGTTTTTATGATACTATTAATATTAAGTACTATTTTTATTAAAAGCATTGATGGAGTTACTTTTGGTAAGGGATTCAATGAAATGATGACCAAAATAAAAAATAGTGAATTTTCGTTGAATGGAGGAATAATAACTTATATAATTTCATATTTGTTATATAAGTTTATTGGTGCAATTGGCTCATTTATTGTATATAGTGTAATTTTTGTAATTAGTGCAATATATGCTTTTAATGTTTCTGTAGAAAAAGTTGTAATTGATAATAGAAAGAAAATAGATAAAAAAGTAAAAGATAGATATGCACGTAAAAAAGAAGTTGTTCATATTAAAGATAATAGTGATGATACGAAGGTAACAAGAAGAAAAAATAACGACTTTATTAATGTAGTTGATGCAAATAATGATGAGGATTTGGCTAGAAAAAATGATAGAAAAATAAAAATACTAGACTTTATGAAAAATAACGATTTTGAGGAAGATGACGATGAGGTAATTGATAATTATATAGATGAAGAGATAAAGAAGCCTTCTAATGAAAAGAAAAAGCCAATAAGTATTTCAGCACCTTCACAAAATCAAGTGAAACGAAAACAGGCACTTGATGAAAGCGAAAAGGATGATATAAATAATCAGATTAATTCACAAATTCAAAAGGGCGAGAGGCAAGGTGAAAAGAAGGAATATATTTTTCCAGATACAGAGCTTTTAAACTTTAATGGTCAATCAAAATTAAATAGTGCAGATAAGAAAGAATTAATAGATAATGCAAGTAAGCTAGAGGAAACACTTGGTAATTTTAATGTAGAAGCAAAAGTTGTACAAGTAACTAAAGGACCTTCAGTTACTAGGTTTGAACTTCAACCAAGTCCAGGAGTTAAAGTAAGTAAGATTGTCAACTTAGCTGATGATATAGCGCTTGGATTAGCTGCATCAGGAGTTAGAATAGAAGCACCAATTCCAGGAAAATCAGCAATAGGAATAGAAGTTCCTAATAAGACACAAACGGCTGTATCATTAAGGGAAGTTCTTGAGTCTGATGAGTTTGTTCATACAAAGAAAAAATTAGCATTTGCACTTGGAAAAGATATTGGTGGTGAGTGCGTTGTAGGAGATTTGAGTAAAATGCCTCATACATTAATAGCAGGAGCTACAGGTTCTGGTAAGAGTGTATGTATAAATTCTCTTATCATAAGTGTCTTATTCAAATATTCACCAGATGAAGTTAAATTGCTTATGGTAGACCCTAAAGTAGTAGAATTAAATGTATATAATGGAATACCACATTTGTTGATTCCAGTTGTTACAGAGCCTAAAAAGGCAGCAGCAGCTCTTAATTGGGCAGTAAATGAAATGACTAAAAGATACAACCTTTTTGCTGAAAAAGGTGTAAGAAATATGGATTCATATAATGCGCTATATGATAAAGGTGAAATTGATGCAAAACTTCCATATATAATAATCATTGTGGACGAGCTTGCAGATTTGATGATGGTATGTCCCAATGATGTTGAAGACTATATAGGAAGATTAGCACAGATGGCAAGAGCAGCAGGAATGCATTTAGTTATTGCAACTCAAAGACCTTCTGTAGATGTAATTACAGGAGTAATAAAGGCTAATATTCCGTCAAGAATATCATTTGCTGTTTCTTCTCAAATAGATTCAAGAACTATATTAGATGCATCTGGAGCAGAAAAACTTCTTGGTAAGGGGGATATGCTATATGCACCAGCTGGTGAAGGAAAACCAGTAAGAGTTCAAGGATGCTTTATTTCTGAAGAAGAAGTAGAAAAGGTAATAAACTTTATAAAGACTAAACACGAAGAAACTAATTATGAGGAAAGTATAATTGAGCATATTAATAATGAATCAGATAGTGGAAAATTTGAAGGCGGAGATTCTGAAGTAGATGAATTATTATCTCAAGCTATTGAAATAGTGGTTGAATATAACCAAGCATCAACTTCATTTATCCAAAGAAAATTGAGAATAGGATTTAATAGAGCCTCTAGAATAATGGAACAATTAGAAGAAAGAGGAATAATCTCTGAAAAAGATGGAAGTAAGCCAAGACAAGTATTGATAACAAAGGAAGAGTTGTCTGAATTAAATAATTAGCTTTGTAAAAAATAATTGTAAGAAATAAAGAGTAGTTGTAAAATGTTATGAGGATTAATTAATTGTATAGGAGGACATAGTTTTGAAAAAATATAAAGTAGGATTGGTTAGTCTTGGATGCGATAAAAATAGAATAGATTCTGAAATATTACTTGATTCTGTAAGTAAAAGATTCGAAATAACCAATAAGGCTAAAGAATCAGATATTATAATTATTAATACATGTGGATTTATTGAAAAGGCAAAGCAAGAATCAATTAATACAATTTTAGAAATGGCAAACTATAAAAATACAGGTAAATGTAAGCTGTTAATTGCCACAGGATGCCTTACACAAAGATATGGTGATGAATTAAAGGAATTAATTCCTGAAATTGACATAATGCTTGGAGTTAATGATTATAATAAATTAGCTGAATATATAGATAATTTTATTAATAATAAAGAAAAAGCAATAAGTGTTAATTATTCTGATAGCAATATTAATGAAGGGGATAGAATATTAACTACTAATAGTTATACTGCTTATTTAAGAATAGCAGAGGGGTGTAATAATTTCTGTACTTATTGTGTTATTCCTAAAATAAGAGGTAAATTTAGAAGTAGGACTAAAGAGAGCATAATAGAAGAAGCTAAAAAATTAGCAAAGCAAGGTGTTAAGGAGTTAATATTAGTTGCACAAGATACTACACTATATGGTACTGATTTATATGGTAAGAAGGTTTTACATGAATTAATTAATGATTTATCTAAGATAGAAGAAATTAAATGGATAAGATTACTATATTGTTATCCTGAGGAAATCTATAGTGAACTTATAGATGAAGTTAAAAATAATCAAAAGGTTGCAAAATATTTTGATTTACCAATACAGCATATAAATTCAAGAATACTAAAGTTAATGGGAAGAAAGACCAATAGAGAACAGATAGAAAACACTATAAAATTAATAAGAGAAAAAATTAGTAATGTGGTTTTGAGAACATCATTAATTGTAGGATTTCCAAGTGAAACTAAAGAAGAATTTGAAGAGCTTAAAGATTTTTTAAGTGAGTATAAGTTAGATAAGGTTGGAGTTTTTGCTTATTCTCAGGAAGAAGGAACTCCAGCTGCTAGAATGGATAATCAAATTGATGAAAATATAAAGCTTGAACGTGAAAAAGAACTTATGATTTTACAAAAAAATATATCAAAAGAAATAAATGAATTGAAAATTGGTAATAAATATGATATTCTTGTGGAAGGGTACAATGGTGACAGATACTATGGACGTAGTATGGAAATGGTTCCTGAAGTCGATGGATATATATTGTTTAATTCTGAAGAAGAAATACATAAAGGGCAGTTTGTTAAGGTTGAAATCACTAAAAGTACTGATTATGATTTAATAGGAGTTTTATGTTATGAATCTTGCTAATAAATTAACTATTATGAGAATAATTTTAATTCCCTTATTTTTGGTATTTATACTAGTTAAGGATATTCCATATGGTTCATTAATTGCATTACTTATATTCGTATTAGCCTCTATAACTGATAAGGTTGATGGATATATAGCTAGAAGTAGAAATCAGATAACAAACTTTGGAAAGTTTATGGATCCATTAGCAGATAAAATGCTTGTTATTTCAGCATTAATAGCTCTAGTTGAATGTGGTCTTATACCAAGTTGGATGGTTATTGTAATTATTGCAAGGGAGTTTGCTATATCTGGACTTAGAATGTTAGCAGCTTCAGAAGGATTAATTGTTGCAGCTAGTTGGTGGGGAAAAATTAAAACTGTAATCCAAATTGCAGCAACAATGGCATTATTATTAAGACTGAATTACGATCAAATTGGATTTGTTAAGGAATTTTTTGAAAGTAATGGTGTGCTTATAGGATTTATTAATTATGTACCAATGACGCTTATGGTATTATCTGTTATAGCAACTGTTGTTTCAGGAATAGATTATTTTATAAAAAATAGGAAAGTTATTAATTATAAGAAATAAGTTGAATTAGAAATTCAACTTATTTTTGATTATTAAGAAAAAAACTGGTAATAATATAATATATAACTTGACTGCTTTATTTATATACATTATAATTGTATAGGAACATAAGTTCGTAAGTTTTGAAAGAGGTGTAAATTATGGCAATGATTAATGAAGATAAATTAAAAGCAATAGAAAGTGCAATGGGACAAATTGAAAAGCAATTTGGTAAAGGTTCTGTAATGAAACTTGGAGAAAATAGTCATTTAACAATTGATTCAATCTCAACTGGATGTTTAGATTTAGATATTGCACTTGGAATTGGTGGAGTACCAAGAGGAAGAATTGTTGAAATATATGGACCTGAAAGTTCTGGTAAAACAACAGTAGCTCTTCATATAGCTGCTGAATCTCAAAAGAAAGGTGGAGCTGTGGCATTTATTGATGCTGAGCACGCATTAGATCCAAGTTATGCTAGAAAAATAGGGGTTGATACTGAAAATTTAATAGTTTCACAACCAGATACAGGAGAACAAGGACTTGAAATTGCAGAGGCACTTGTAAGATCAGGAGCTATTGATGTACTAGTAGTAGACTCTGTTGCAGCATTAGTTCCAAGAGCAGAAATAGAAGGTGAAATGGGAGATTCTCATGTTGGTCTTCAAGCAAGACTTATGTCACAAGCTTTAAGAAAATTAGCCGGGACAATAAATAAAACAAATTGTGTAGCTATATTTATTAATCAATTAAGAGAAAAGGTTGGAGTAATGTTTGGAAATCCTGAAACAACAACAGGAGGTAGAGCATTAAAGTTCTATGCATCAGTAAGATTAGATGTAAGAAGAGTAGACTCTATTAAAAATGGAGACTTAATAATTGGAAATAGAACAAGAGTAAAGGTTACTAAAAATAAGGTTGCACCACCATTTAAGGTTGCCGAATTTGATATAATGTACAATGAAGGAATATCAAAGAATGGTAACTTGGTTGATGTTGGAGTTAAGGAAGGAATAGTACAAAAAAGTGGAGCATGGTTCTCTTATGGTGACATTAGACTAGGACAAGGAAGAGAAAATTCTAAGATTTTCTTAAAAGATAATCCTGAAATAGCTTTAGATATTGAAAGACAGATTAGAGAAAAATATGATTTGCCATTTGATAATGATATTGATAATATTAGCGAAAAACAAGAAGAAAATTAATTAGTAGTATAAACCTACCCACTACCTTTAGGCAGTGGGTAGGTTTACATCTAAACTTGACATAATTTTAAATTTTAGATATTATAATATATGATACTGGTTTATCATATTCCTATATAAGAAGTTAGAATAATATGACACCTCTATGCTTCTATAATTTATATAATTAGAAAAATATAGGAGGTGTAACATGGAAATAATATTATTAGTAGTAATTGATATTATTATACTGTTAATTTTAGGAATAGTAGTTTACAAAACAATACAAAAGACAACACAGAGAAAAGTAGAAGAACTTGAGCAGAAAGCAAAAGATGTGCTTAGCGAAGGAAAGAAGGAAGCTGAGGCAGTTAAAAAAGAAGCGATTTTGGAAGCTAAGGAGCAAGCTCATAAAATGAGAGAGGATTTAGACAGAGAATCTCGTGAAAGAAGAAATGAAATTCAAAAGCTTGAAAGAAGAGTTCTTCAAAGAGAAGAATCACTAGATAAAAAGAGTGAAGCACTTGAAAAGAAAGAAGAAACAATTAATCAAAGAATGATTGAAATTGATAATATGGAAACAAGGGTTAATTCATTGCACGATGAGGCTAGGGCAGAACTTGAAAAAGTAGCTAATATGACTGGTGAAGAAGCCAAGAACATATTATTAGAGGAAATCAGAAAAGAAATTACTCATGATGCGGCTTTAATGATTAAGGATGTTGAAAGTAGAGCAAAAGAAGAGGCAGACAAGAGAGCAAGAAATATCATTACAAGTGCAATTCAAAGATGTGCAGCAGATCATGTATCAGAATCTACAGTACAAGTAGTAGCTTTACCTGGCGATGAAATGAAGGGTCGTATTATAGGTAGAGAAGGTAGGAACATTAGAACATTAGAAACATTAACTGGGGTAGACTTAATTATAGATGATACTCCAGAAGCTGTTATTTTATCAAGCTATGATCCAATTAGAAGAGAAGTAGCAAAAATAGCACTAGAAAAGTTAATAGTGGATGGAAGAATTCATCCGGCTAGAATTGAAGAAATGGTTGAAAGAGCTCAAAAGGATGTAGAAATTGACATTAAGGAAGAAGGAGAGCAAGCAACTCTTGAAACTGGTGTAAATGGTGTACATCCAGAACTTGTTCGTTTAATTGGAAGATTAAAATATAGAACAAGTTACGGTCAAAATGTATTAAAGCATTCAATAGAAGTTTCATATTTAGCTGGTTTAATGGCTGCAGAATTAGGTCTTGATGTAAATCTTGCAAAGCGAGCTGGTTTGTTACATGATATTGGTAAGGCAGTAGATCAAGAACAGGAAGGGCCACATGCACTTATTGGAGGCGATTTAGCTAAGAGATATCGTGAGTCAGCATTAGTAGTTAATGCTATAGCAGCTCACCATGGAGATGTTGAAATGCAGTCTTTAGAAGCTGTTTTAGTTCAAGCAGCAGATGCAATTTCAGCAGCAAGACCAGGAGCTAGAAGAGAAACATTAGAGGCTTATATAAAGAGATTACAGGCCTTAGAGGAAATTGCAAATTCTTATGAAGGTGTAGAGAAGTCGTATGCAATTCAAGCTGGTAGAGAAATTAGAATTATGGTTAAACCAGAAATTATTGATGATGCTAAAGCAATTGAGTTATCTCATCAAATTGTTAAGAGTGTCGAAGAACAGCTAGAGTATCCTGGACAAATAAAGATTAATGTTATTAGGGAAACAAGAGCGGTTGATTATGCTAAATAATAAGAGAACACAAAGTGTTCTCTTATTTTTTGTATAAAAGTTAATAATCTATGAACGTTTATTAATATATTATTAAAAAAAATAAAAAAGGAATTTTGACAAAAAAAAAGAATATATTTAAGAGTAGTAACTAACGTATTACTAGATGTAAACGATTATACAATGAAAGGGGAAATAGTAATGGAAGTATTAAAAGTATCAACTAAATCTAATCCAAACTCAGTTGCAGGGGCACTAGCTGCTGTTATTAAAGACAAAAATGTAGTAGAAATTCAAGCAGTTGGAGCGGGAGCAATCAATCAAGCAATTAAAGCTATTGCTATTGCAAGAGGATTTGTAGCACCAACAGGTAAGGATATCGTATGTGTGCCAGCATTTACTGATATTGAAATTAATGGCGAGGAAAGAACAGCTATAAAACTTATAGTTCAACCAAGATAAAAAGAAAGTATTGAAATTCTTTTCAGAGTCATATATAATGTATTTAAAGTGAAAACTTAGTAAACTATATTTTAAGAGGTGAATGTAATGGTTTCAAAAGAAGTTGTAGTAAAAAACGGAACTGGTTTACATGCTAGACCAGCTACATTATTAGTGAAAAAAGCTTCATCATTTAAGTCAGATGTAACAATAGAATTTAATGGAAAGAAGGCTAATGCTAAAAGTTTAATTGGTGTATTATCATTAGCAGTAACAAAAAATTCTCCAGTTGTAATTGCTGCAAATGGTGATGATGAAACTTTAGCAGTTGAAGAAATTGTAAAGTTAATCGAGCAATTAGAAGATTAGTAATAATAAAGATTCCTATTTTTATAGGAGTCTTTTTTATTTTGTAATTTAGTAAAGTTATGATATAATACAAGTGTTAAAATAAATAATTTGGAGGTCAATAATGAGAAATCTATATAGTACACCATTAAATTCGCGTTATGCATCAAAGGAAATGAGTTTTATTTTTTCTGATGATATGAAATTTTCAACTTGGAGAAAGCTTTGGGTTGCACTTGCAGAATGTGAAAAGGAATTAGGATTAAATATTACAGATGAACAAATAAATGAATTAAAATCACATATTTATGACATAAACTATGATGATGCTAAAAAGAGAGAAGCTGAAGTTAGACATGATGTTATGAGCCATGTATATGCATATGGATTACAATGTCCAACAGCAAAAGGAATAATACATCTAGGAGCTACAAGCTGTTATGTAGGAGATAATACAGATGTTATTATTATGAAGGAAGCATTACTTCTTGTTAAGAAAAAGATAGTAACTGTTTTACATAGATTAAAGAATTTTGCAATGAAGTACAAAGATATGCCAACTCTAGGATTTACACATTTCCAACCAGCTCAATTAACTACAGTTGGTAAGAGAGCAACTCTTTGGATGCAAGATTTAGTTATGGATATAGAGAACATAGATTTTGTAATAGAAAACTTAAAGTTAAGAGGAGTTAAGGGTACTACTGGTACACAAGCAAGCTTTATGAATCTTTTTGAAGGTGATGAAGAAAAGGTTAAAGAATTAGATAAAATGGTTGCTAAAAGGATGGGATTTAGCAAAAGCTTTGGGGTTACTGGACAAACTTATCCAAGAAAGTTAGATTCAATAGTATTAAATACTTTATCTGAAGTTGCACAAAGTTGTTATAAATTCTCTAATGATTTGAGATTATTACAAAATATGAAAGAGATGGAAGAACCATTTGAAAAGAACCAAATAGGGTCTTCAGCAATGGCTTATAAGAGAAATCCAATGAGAAGTGAAAGGATGGGTTCACTTGCAAGATATGTTGTAGTTGATGCATTAAATCCTGCAATTACAGCTTCAACACAATGGTTTGAAAGAACATTAGATGATTCGGCAAACAAGAGAATCTCAGTTGCAGAAGCATTTTTAGCACTTGATGGTGTATTAAACCTATATATTAATATATCTGAAAATATGGTGGTTTATGATAAGGTTATTGCAGCACATGTAAATAATGAATTACCATTTATGGCTACTGAAAATATAATGATGGAAGCAGTTAAAAAGGGTAAGGACAGACAAGAATTACATGAAAGAATTAGAACTCATTCTATGGCAGCAGCACAAAGAGTTAAAGGTGAAGGATTAAATAATGATTTAATTGAAAGGATAATAGCTGATGAAGAAAGCTTTGGATTAACTAAAGAAGAAATTTTAGCAATTATTGACCCAGTTAAATTTGTTGGTAGAGCACCAAGTCAAGTAGTTGAATTTATCGAAGAATATGTAACACCAATAATTGAAGCTAATAAAGATGCAATAGAAGTTCACAGTGAAATAAATGTGTAATTGACTTAATTTATTTTCTCAACATATACATTTTGTATATGTTGAGTTTTTTATTAAATTTAATAAAGTAATTTGGATAGGAAGGTATAAATATTGAATATCAAAAAAGAATTAGGTTTAATTCACTTTTACTATGGAAGTGGAAAAGGAAAAACATCAGCGGCTATAGGTGTTATAATTAGAGCATTAGCATATGATTTAAAAATAGTGTATGTACAATTTTTAAAAAATGGAACGAGTAGTGAAAATATTATATTAGATAAATTTTCTAATGTAAATATTATGTATATAAATAAGATGGATAAATTTACATTTGATATGAATGAAAGAGAATTAGCAGAAATCAAACATCTTCATAATGAAAATTTGAAAAAGGCTATAGATTTATGTGAAACAGGTCAATGTGATATATTAATTTTAGATGAAATAGGAGATGCATTGGATTTAAAATTAATTGATGAAAAGTTAATTTTAGATTTTTTAGAATGCAAGCCTTCAAAAGTGGAAGTTATACTAACAGGACATCAAGGCATTGAAAAAATAATAGATTTAGCTGATTATGTTTCAGAAATTAATAATATTAAGCATCCTTTTGAGAAGGGTATACAGGCAAGAAAAGGGATAGATAAATAAAAATTCTAGTTGTGCTTTAAAATAATATTGAAAAAATGTATAATAGAGAAAGAATATGGAGGTGATTATATGGAAAAAATTACTGGTTGTATTTTAGTGGTAATGGATGATTTTAAAAATGTTTTATTATTAAAATTAAAAACCAAAAGAGGGCAAGATGAAAAGTGGGGTTTAATTAGCAGAAAATTAAAAGGAAAAGAAGATTGTGAAAAGTGTATTGAGAAAGCTCTTAAAACTTCTATAAAAACATTGATTTTTGATCTTAATAAAGTTAAAGAGATTTATATTAATGATGAAGAAAATTATATGCTGTATATTGGAAATATCAAAGAAAAACCAATGCTTGATAAAGCATATAGTGATTATAAGTGGATAAATAAAAATACTCTAAGTGAATATAATGTAGAAGAATTTGAAAAAAATATATTAGAAGAAATATTATAATTTAGAAAGGATGAACGTATGGATACAATATTGATAATAATAATGGTATTATTACTAGTGGTAAATGTTGTTTCTTTTATTTTATCAAGAAAATCTATAAAAAGAATGAATGACAAAAATGCTAATGCAGAGGAAAGTTATAGTAAGGGAATGAAGTATGTTGTGTTATCCATTGTTACTTCAATATTATCTTTAATAGTTATTACAATTGTTTTGATAAGAAATGTTTTATAATTATTTTAAGTATATTTTTTAGTGCATCTAAAGAATATACTTTTTTATGTAATAAAATAATATCAAAAAAAGTATTAATAATAATAGCTAATATTATAAGGAAGGTTAATATGTTTAATAATGCAATTGATTTATTGATGTATTTAGATGAAGGTCTTGTTAAAAACTTATCTTCCTTAGCTTTGAGTGGATATATTGATATTAGAACAACAAAGATTATTCAAGATAGAACATTAGCAGGTAGAACATCGGTTTTAAATAGACAGCACTCTTTTGATGAGGATAGGTGTGCTGAGGATGAAAGGGAAGGATATAAGGGTACTAATTTAAGTAAATCAGAGCATAATGAACAGACATGCCATAATGAAGCAGGATTAGAAAATAGAGAGTTTGTTAGAAGAGAAGAGGAGATAAAAACTATTTATACTACATTTACGCTCCATAGTCAGCTTGTTTCACAGCTTGAGACGGGAAATATGGTAAAAACTTTTTATGATAAAACTATAAAAGCAGGAGATGTTTCGGCTGGTGAATATATAAAGATGCATGGTAGGCTTACATCAGAGTCAGTAAATTCATATTTAGATTCGGTGTTAACTATAATTAATTGTTTTGGCTGTGAAACTTTAAATAACCTTATAAAAATAAATAATAAAAGTGAAATAATTAACATAGATATAATAAATTCTATTTTAAGTCATTTGAAAGAAATATTAGATAGAAATTCTACACAAGATTTACTTTTAAGGTGTGGAGATACTGTTGTAGTGTTAAATGTTAATAATAACTTTTTTATGAATAATAATTCCTATATTTATGATAAAATAGATTGTCCCTGTACTGTTTTTGGAAAGGTGATAAGTGTAGCTGAAAAGGGAGAGTGTATAAGTCTTCTTAGAAAAACAGCACAACATAAATATTATGAAGAGCTTTTGAAGAAATTTGAGCCTTATTATAAAAGACTAAATTCAACAGGAATAATTATTCCAGAATCACCAAGATTGAATTGTGAAGCAGTTTCTTGTGTTGTAGTACCAATTAGTATTTCTATGTAGAATAAAATGTGGTAAAATATTCTTAGCATACTATTAAAAGTCAAAAGGAGTTGAACTTTAATATGTCAAATTGGGGGGGAGATACTTCAGATGATACAAAAGCAGCAGATGTATTATCTAGTATCGTGAAGGATTACGGTAAAGAAGTATTTTATAATAAACAAAAAATAATAGGATTAATAGCTGATTATATGCCAAATATGTCAAGAGATAGAAAAATATTAGGTAATGTAATTAACGAGAGTATTCCAACAAAATTATTGAAAGTAAATGATTCTGATTATAATATAAAACAATTAGTAATTAATGATTGTATTAATCAGATGGAAGAAGAATATGGCACTAAAAGGGAAGTTGCTGAATATGCAATTTCATGTATAGTAAAGTCATTAAATTGGGTTAGCCCATCAAATCCACCAAAAAAAGTGCAGAATTATGATGAGTTGCCATTAGAAGAATGTATAAAGTTAGCTGAAGAGGATGAACTTAAGGCACAATTGTATTTAGGTAAAATTTATTCTAGGGGAAGAAGGGTGCAAAAGGATTATCAAAAGGCTTTGAAATGGTATAAGAAGGCAAGTGAAAAGGATGATTTAGAAGCTAAATGCAATTTAGCAGTACTTTATATGGATGGTGCTATATAGTCTTTAAATTATATTAGAAATGGGGCGAAGTGTAGTGGAGGAATTTAAGCAAGGTGAAAAAATAAAAATAAAGTCTGGTGGATATGCTTCTATTATTAAGAAGCTTGGTCAAGGTGGACAAGGTATTGTTTATGAAGTAGAGTATGCAGGGAAGAGGTATGCATTAAAGTGGTATCAATATAATAAAATAAAAAATCCAACAAAGTTTAGAAATAATTTAGAAAATAATATTAAAGATGGGAATGTAAGTGATAAGTTTTTGTGGCCAAAGTATATAACAGAGGGTATGCAGTATGGTAGCTTTGGTTATATTATGGATTTAAGAAAAGAAGAATATAAAACCTTTCCAGATATTCTAAATGCAAAGGTATCTTTTGGAAATTTATATGCAATTGTTAATGCAGCATTAGATTTAACTAGTTCTTTTAGAGAATTGCATAGAGCAGGAAAAAGTTATCAGGATTTAAATGATGGTGGATTTTTTATTAATCCTAAAAATGGGAATGTTTTAATTTGTGATTGTGACAATGTAGCACCATATGGAGAAAGTTTAGGTATTGCAGGAAAACCCGGTTATATGGCACCAGAAGTTGTGAGAGGCAAGGCTACTCCAAGTGTACAAACTGATAAATTTTCACTAGCTATTGTACTATTCAAGCTACTATTAAGAGGAGACCCACTAGAGGGTGAAAAGGTTTTAAAAAGTGTATGTCTAACAGAAGAGGCAGAAAGATATCATTATGGAACAGACCCAGTATTTGTATATGACCCTGATAATGACCAAAATAGACCAGTAAGGGGAGTACATAACAATGTAATAAAGTTTTGGAGAATATTTCCTGAATATATTAGAGAAGCCTTTATAACATCGTTTACAAAGGGGTTAAAGGATTCAAATGAAAGATTAATAGAAAATCAGTGGCTAAGATTGTTTATAAGACTTCGTAGTGAGATAATTCAATGTAATTGTGGAAATCAGAACTTTTTAAGTGGTTTTCTTGATAGAGGCGATGGGAAGATAATATGCTTAAGATGTAATAGTAGTTATACACATCCGTTAAAATTGGATATAAAAAAATATCCAGTAATATTATTTTTAGGTGTAAAGCTATATAAATGCCATACAGAAATAGATTCTGATGATTATAATGAGGTTACAGGAGAAGTTATTCAAAATAAATTAAATCCGGGTCTACTTGGAATAAGAAATTTATCTGATGGCATTTGGAATGTAAGATTACCTGATGGTACTTTAAAATCAATAGATAAGGGAAAAGTAGTTCCTGTATTAAAAGACATTGAGATAGATTTTGGAAATGGACATATTGTTAATATTAATGAATAGATAGGAGTGTGTTGTTATATGTCAGAAAATATAGTTAATCCTTTTGATGACGCTGAAGAAATTGCAAAAAAATCAATGGTGTTATTCTTTATTATTGATCAATCTGGAAGTATGGAAGGAAGCAAAATAGGAAGCTTAAATACCGCTATGGAAGAAGTTATTCCAGAAATAAGAGATATTGGTGAGGCAGATGCTGATATAAAGGTTGCAGTATTAACTTTTTCAAGTGGCTCACAATGGATGTATCAAGAACCTATTCCAATAGAAGACTTTAAGTGGAAGAATGTTACAGCAAATGGTGTTACAGATTTAGGTGATGCTTTTTCAAAGCTTGCAGGAAAGCTTTCAAGAAATGAGTTTTTAAAGTCCCCTACAATATCATTTGCACCTGTAATGTTTTTAATGTCAGATGGATATCCAACTGATGATTATAAAGAAGGTCTTGAAAAATTAAAAAACAATAAGTGGTATAAAGCTGGAATTAAGGTAGCATTAGCTATTGGAGAGGATGCTGATCAGGATGTGCTTGCCGAATTTACTACAAGTAAGGAAGCGGTAGTTACTGCTTATAATGGAGAGGCACTAGCAAAGTTAATTAGATTTGTAACTATAACATCCTCTCAAATTGGAAGTAAGAGTATGCAGCTTACAGATGGCAATGATGAGAATAATATAGTGACAAAGCAGAAAGCTGTAGAAGAACAAATAACTGAAATGAAAAATAGTGGCGATATCAATAACGATTTTGAGGCAGGCTGGTAATATGGGGTTTAAAAATAAATTAAAGAAGTTTTTTTCTAAAAATGATAAAAACATTTTTAATGGTTTTGAGATATCAATAAGAGGATATAGTCACGAGGTTAATTCTTTGCCATGTCAGGACAGCTCTCTTAGTTACTGCTGTAAGGATTATTCAATAGCTGTAGTTGCAGATGGACATGGAAGTGAAAAGCATTTTAGAAGTGATACGGGCTCTAAGATTGCAACTGAAGTTTCAATTAATGCAATAAATCAGTTTATGAAAGATAGAAAAAATTTTGATAGAGCAATGGAGGAAGATACTCAAAGGGTATTTAGAAGAATAGAAAGTAATATACTTTTAAATTGGAATAAAAATATATTAAAGCATTATAATGAAAACCCATTAACAGAGACTGAACAAGCTATTGTAGATAAAAATGATGGCCTAAAAATTGAATCTATTTATGGAACAACATTGATACTGGCGGTGCTTACTAAGGACTACTGGTATGGTATGCAGATAGGTGATGGTAGCATGGTATCAATATATGAAGATGGCACTGTAAAAAAAGAAATTCCAGAAGATGATAGGCTTATTGTGAATTTTACCACATCCTTATGTGATAATAATGCTATCTCTAATTTTAGAAACTATTATAGTCAAGTAATACCATCAGCAATTATAGTTTCGACAGATGGATTTATAAATTCATTTTCTAATGAGGAGTCATTTTTTAGATTTAATGAAAAAATACTAATAGAGATGGAGAAAAATCCAGATTCTCTAGAAAACCTAGAAGAACATCTTCATAAGAGGTCAGAAAAAGGAAGTCAGGATGATATATCTGTCGCAGGAATATATTTTAAAAATTTTGCTATAAAAAATTTGACATGATAAGCAAATATATGTAAAATTAAATAGAACTGTGATGAAGAGAAAGAGTAATAATCGTAGCTTTTCAGAGAGATTAGGTATGGTGTGACTAATCAAGTCAAGATTATGAAGGGAGTCTTGGAGCAGAAATTTTATATTGAAAAAGTAGGGCTTGTGCCAAAAAGGGTGGAACCGCGGATTTTATTCGTCCCTTTACCTTGTGTGGCATAAGTCTTTTTTATTTATTATAAGGAGTGATATTTTATGAAATCAATATTAACAGTAATTGGAAAAGACCAAGTAGGAATAATTGCAGGAATTAGTACAGAACTTGGAAAATTTAATATAAACATTTTAAACGTTAACCAAACAATTATGGATGGAAACTTTACAATGATTATGATGCTAGACCAAACAGAAGCAAATGCTAGCTTTGAAGAAGTAAAGAAAGCTTTAGCTGTTAAAGGGGAAGAATTAAAGGTTGATATAAAGA
Source organism: Clostridium sp. (assembly GCA_022767515.1). Lineage (GTDB taxonomy): Bacteria > Bacillota > Clostridia > Clostridiales > Clostridiaceae > Clostridium. The sequence continues at coordinate 11,075 of JALENK010000029.1, read as the reverse complement.
TTCAAAGAGAAGATATATTTACAAAGATGCATTCACTATAATATTTTTAGGAGGTAGTTATTTTGAGTACAAATATTACAGCACAAAATATTCTTGAGACTGTCAAGATGATTGAAGAAGAAAAATTAGACATCAGAACAATTACTATGGGAATTTCTTTGCTTGATTGTATAGATCCAGATGGAGATAAGGCAAGGGAGAAAATTTACAATAAAATAATGAGATGTGCAAAAGATTTAGTTAAGGTTGCTAATGAAATTGAAATGGAATATGGAATTCCAATAGTTAATAAGAGAGTTTCTGTAACACCTATATCAATAATTGGTGGTGCTACAGATGAAGATAATTATGTAAAGTTTGCTGAAGTATTAGATAAAGCTGCAGATGAACTTGGAATTGACTTTATTGGAGGATTTTCTGCATTAGTTCAAAAAGGATGTACAAAGGGAGATAAGATATTAATTAAATCAATTCCAGAAGCATTAGCTAAGACAAATAAAGTTTGTTCTTCTGTGAATGTTGGTTCAACTAAATCAGGAATAAATATGAATGCCGTAAGAGATTTAGGTCTTATCATTAAGGAAACAGCAGAACTTACAAAGGATGCCAAAGGATTTGGTTGTGCTAAATTAGTTGTTTTTGCAAATGCAGTAGAGGACAATCCATTTATGGCAGGAGCATTCCATGGTGTGGGAGAGGCTGATGTTGTAATAAATGTTGGTGTAAGTGGACCAGGAGTTGTACAAAGAGCTATAGAAAAAGTAAGAGGAGAGTCTTTTGACGTACTTGCAGAGACAATTAAAAAGACTGCATTTAAGATTACAAGAATGGGTGAACTTGTTGCACAAGAAGCTTCAAAAAGATTAAATGTTCCATTTGGAATAATAGACTTATCATTAGCACCAACACCAGCTATTGGAGATTCTGTTGCTCACATTCTTGAAGAGATGGGACTTGAAAGTGTAGGAACTCATGGTACTACAGCAGCTCTTGCAATGCTTAATGATGCTGTTAAAAAAGGTGGAGTTATGGCTTGTAGTCATGTCGGAGGATTAAGTGGTGCTTTCATTCCAGTATCAGAAGATGCAGGTATGATTGATGCTGTAGTTAATGGGGCAATTGGAGTTGAAAAGCTAGAAGCTATGACATGTGTATGTTCAGTTGGACTTGATATGATAGCTATTCCAGGTGATACACCAGCATCTACAATTTCAGCAATGATAGCGGATGAGGCTGCAATTGGTGTTATAAATAATAAAACTACTGCTGTTAGAGTTATTCCAGCACCAGGATGTAAGGTTGGAGATACTGTTGAGTTTGGTGGTCTTCTTGGAACAGCACCAGTTATGAAGGTTAATCCTAATTCATCAGAATTATTTATTGCAAGAGGTGGTAAGATACCAGCTCCAATTCATTCATTTAAAAACTAATTTTTAAATTTTTATAAAAAGGATAGTTAATTGCTATCCTTTTTATATTTTATGAAACAAAAGAATGGGGAGGATTATTATTAATAGAACAAGTATTTTAGGTGTAATTGCACGAAAAGTAGTTGGAAAAAAATATGGACGAGATTTAAAAAAGGTATTATCTAAAGATAATAGTATAATAATTGCAGAAAATAAGAAGCGATACAATGCATCTTGGAAAGTGCCAAGAGGATATATATTAGAAGAAATTAAATTGGAAAATTTAAGCATGGAGTTTCTTTATAAGGAAAATAGAAGCAAAAAAATAATTCTTAATATACATGGTGGTGGTTACATTTATGGGATAGATAATGCTTATAGAGGTCTATCTTATCATTATTCAAAAATAACAGATGGTCTATCAGTTGTTACTCCTAATTATAGAGTGGCAAGTATAGGACCATATCCTTATGCGTTTCATGATTGTATAGAAGCATATAAGTGGATATTGAATCAAGGATATGAAGGAAAGGATATTATAATAGTTGGAGATTCGGCAGGTGGAGCACTGGCACTATCATTAGTGCAGTATGTTATAGATAAAAAAATACAAGTGCCATGTGCAATAGTTACATGGTCAGCTTGGGCTAATCTTGCTTGTGACAGTGATTCTTATAAGGTTAATCAAAGTAAGGATACTTTGTTTGGAGAGATACTTAAGGAAGGATATGATTATAGAAGCTTTCCATATGTAAAGGATAATGATATAAAGGATAAGTACATGTGTCCTATTTATTGTGATTATAAAAACTTTCCAGATATGCTTATGCAGGTAGGCTCATATGAAGTAGTTTATGATGACACTAATATTATTGCTGAAAAAGCGAGAAAAAAAGGAGTTAATGTAATAAATACAAGCTATCATGGAATGTTTCATGTTTTTCAATTTGCATATAATATGATTCCTGAATCTAAAAAAGCATGGCAGGAAATAGAAGGATTTTTAAGAGAACATATATAAAATATTTACTATTAATTTGTAAAATGATATAATATTATTATGTGATGGCTACATATTTGTAAGTTTGAGGTGATTATTTGTTTATTGTTAGTTTTCTTGCATTATTAGTTCTTATTATGTTATTTGTACGTGAAGTTATATCACTTTTAATGGCGCTTTTTGACAAAAAAGCATCAGCTGTACCACTACATATTTTAGGAACAATAACATCAGCATTATTGTTTTTTTATATGATAATAATTGTATTTAAGTTAGAATTTAGTTCTGACCTATTAGTTAGTATAATTTTAGCACTTTCAATAGTATTCTTTTTTGCATGTGCAATTAGTACATTTTTTGTTAAAGTTAAAAATAATAAATCTAGAAGAAAAAAGCAAACTATAAAGGAAAACAAGTTAATTAAAGAATTTGATTCTGAAAGTATATAGATAAGAAATATTATTTTGGAAGTATCTTTTAAGATGCTTCCATATTTTTTATTAATTATAATAAGGGTGAATTATGATAAAAATAAAGTTAGAAATAAATAAGAAAAATGAGCCTGTTTTTAAAATTGCAGTAAAGCAGGAGGATGAAAAAAAATATATTTTCATAAAGAGAGCAATTTTTGAGAGTAAGCCTATTAAAGGAAGATATAATTATATAGTACCTATAAGGTATTTTGAGCCTATATTTAATAATATTCATAAGGAAGATATTGTACTTGATAAGCACTCAATATTATCATATTTTGTTTTTTCTGACGAGTATGATGAAAAATATTATTATGCAACAGAAGTTAGTGGAAGGTTTATGAAAAAATGGAGATTAGAAGGGTGTCCTAATATATTTAAAATTGAGATAGATTTTGAAAGTAAAGAAATGAAAAAAAATATTGTATTTAAGAAAAATAATTCAATTAATATATAATAAGGAGTAAAAGATGAATTATATAACACTTGAAAAAATATATAAGAGTTACAGTGAAAAAGTATTGCTAAAAAATGTTTCGTTGACAGTTAATGAAGGAGATAAAATTGGTATTATTGGAATTAATGGGGCTGGTAAATCTACTTTGTTAAAAATACTAGCAGGAAAAGACGAATTTTTTGATGGAGAAATGACAAAAAATAAGAATGTTAGGATTGAATATTTGTCACAAAGACAAGAATTTGATGATAATTCTACAATACTTGAGCAAATTTTTAAATCTGATACTAAGGAAATGAAACTTATAAAAGAGTATGAGGAATTGCTCGGAAGTGATGATCAAGAAAGATTATTAAAGTGCCAGGAGCAGATAGATGCATTAAATTTATGGAGTATTGAAAGCGAAGCCAAAACAGTTTTGACAAAGCTTGGAATTAATGATTTTAATGAGCTTATTGGTAACTTATCTGGTGGACAAAAGAAGAGAGTTGCATTAGCTACAGCATTGATTACTCCTTGTGATTTATTAATTTTAGATGAGCCTACCAATCATTTAGACTCTTCATCAATTGAATGGCTTGAAAATTACTTAAATAATAGAAAGGGTGCCCTAGTTATGATTACTCATGATAGATATTTTTTAGACAGGGTATCTAATAAGACTTTTGAATTAGATAGGGGCACTCTATATGCCTATGATGGAAATTACTCAAAGTTTCTAGAGAAAAAAATGGAGAGACTAGAGAGAGAAGAAAGTGAGGAAAAGAAAAGGCAATCTCTTATAAGAAAAGAATTAAAATGGGTAAGAAGAGGAGCAAAAGCGCGTAGTACAAAACAAAAAGCGAGATTAATGCGCTTTGAAGAATTAGTTAATCGTGAATATGTAAAACCTAATACAGATATAGAAGTGAATTTTATAGGAACTAGGCTTGGAAAGAAGATAATAGAGTTAGAGAATATATCAAAGAGTTATGATTCTAAAACTTTATTTAATGATTTTAGCTATATATTTACTAAAGAAGATAGGATAGGGATAATTGGAGAAAATGGTGTTGGTAAGAGTACACTGATAAATATATTAAGAGGGAAGCTAATGCCAGACAGTGGAACAATTGAAGTAGGTGAAACCGTAAAGATTGGGTGCTTTTCACAGGAAGATACTCATATGGACCCTAATATGAAAGCAATTGATTACATAAAAGAGGGTGGAGAAATAATTCCAGTTGCAGATGGTACTAAAATAACAGCATCAACCTTATGTGAAAGATTTTTGTTTGATGGAACATTGCAATACACTAAAATAGAAAAGTTATCTGGTGGTGAAAGAAGAAGACTTCATTTACTTAGAGTTTTAATGAGTGCTCCTAATGTATTATTATTAGATGAGCCGACAAATGATTTAGATATAAATACATTAAACATACTAGAAGATTTTTTGGACGATTTTGTTGGAGTAATAGTTACAGTTTCGCATGATAGATATTTCCTAGATAGAATTTGTAATAAAATATTTGCTTATGAAGATGGAAAAATAAATATATATTTAGGAAACTATAGCGATTATGAAATAACTCAAGAAGTTAACAGATTAGAGAGGGAAAAAATTTTAATTAAGGAAAAGAAAGAGGATTCATATAAAAATAGAGTAAAACCTCAAAAGGTAAAGTTTACCTTTAATGAAGCTCAAGAATTTAAAAATATTGATAGTGTAATAAGTGACTTGGAAAATAGAATATATGAAATAGATAAAGAAATTGCAGAAAATCCAACCAACTATGAACTTTTACAGAAATTAACTGAGGAAAAGGAAGAAATGGAAATTGAACTTTTAGAAAAATATGAAAGAAAAGAGTATTTAGATAAAAAGAATAAAGAAATTGAGGAAAGTAGAAATTGAAACTCGATTATTTGTTGATGTTGTGTAAATATATGGTAGCAAATTATTTTGTATTTTAAGCTTTATTATAAGGCTCAAGTTGTAATAAGAATGATAAATTGTTTAAAAAAAACTTATTATGATGTATAATCTTACTATAAATAAGTGATAGAGAATTATTGGGGGAAGTATGAATTCAATTTTAAAGTTGCATATAAATCAATTAATAGAAGCTATTATTAATGATACATATGATAATAAATCAAATTGTTTATTTATAAAAAACTATGATGATTTTTGTATAGATATGGATGAAATTATCAATTATGAAGAATTTAAAAGAAACATAATGATAATCAATTATGAGTTTTCATTTGATAAAATGTTAAGTCCTTATGAACCCTTTTTAGAATGGATAAGAAAAATAGTAAAAGATTATAAAATAGATATAGATATATTGTTTGAAGAATGTAAGATTTATAGATTGCATAGGTCGATTCTTAAAAATTTCATAATTAATGGTAAGTGTGAAAGAGATGAGGATATAATTATTCCAGAGATAGCCTATGAGGAGAAGCTATTTAAAGAAGGACTGTTAAGGATAGTTATATACTTATCTAATATAAGTTCGACAATATTTGTATTAAATAATATACATTATGCTCCAGCTTCTACATACGAAATTTTAAAAAGCTATATTGAAAATGGAGAAAAAGGCAATATGGCAATTATTGCTACTTATAATGAGTTATATAAAGTAAATGATTTATATTTAAATGAATGGAATAAATTTATTACTATAGCAAATAACAATAATATAATTGTGGATGATGTAGATAATAAGGGAACTGAGCTTGAGTTTAAGCCATTTGTAATGGATTTTAACAATTATGAAGAATATTATTTGTTAATTAATAATATGATTGAGACATTTGCTTTAAAAGAAGCGAAGTATTATTTAATGATGGTATATCAAAAACTTGAATTAGAGAGAGTTAAAACTAATTTAGATATAAGATATGAATTTATAGAGATGTTAGCTAGAGTAAATTTATATTTAAATGATGGTACAGAAGCATTATTATTATGTGACAAATTAGAAAAGACTGTACAAGATAAGTCAGATTCTATAAAGTTTAGATGTTCTTATATAATTGCATTAACACATATATATACATATGAGTATGAATTAGTAAAAAAAGATATTGAAGCTTGTAAAAGTTATGCTGAGAGTGATTTTGAATTATTTAAGTTAGATTTATTAGAATGTTTAGCAGAGTATCAAGGTTTTAATGATGTTGTACTAAAAAAGAAAAAATTTATTGTTAATGATTCATTGATTTGTAGAGCAAAAAAATATAACTATTATAATAATTTAGCATATATTTATGCTTATTGTTATGGTAATTCGCATTATGTCTTTGAAGAAAATACTGATATGGATGTAGATTATTTTCAAGAGGGTATTGATATAGCAATGCGGATAGGAAATGACTTATGCATTTTAGAAGCTTATAAAAAGAGGGTAATGGTTGCTTCGTGGTATGCTAAATTTGATTTGATTGAGTTTTGCTATAATCAGTGTGTTAAAATCATTAAAAAATTTAATGATAAAAAGGAAGAGGCAGAATTATATAATGGTCTTGGATATTTGTATTCTGCTAATGAGGACTATGAGAAAGCCAATGAATTTTATGAGAAAGCATTACAAACTTTGGGTGATGTAAAAGATTTAGAGCTTTTAAGCACAACATATTATAATAAGACTATTAATTGTATTTTGGCTGAAGATTATAAAAATGGTTGTAAATGTATAGAAACGACAATAGATATTATGGAAAAGAATAATATTTTTAAATTGCCAGTATGTAATACATCTAAAATATATGGATTAGCTGCTATTTGTTATTATCGTATGGGCTTATTTTATAACTGCTATTTAAATATAGAAATTATGAAGGGATATATAAGTCATATATTAAATACGAATGATGAGAGTAAATGTTATCTTTGGGATGATGATTTATCTATGTACAATTATGTAAAGGGATTATTATGTGCATTTGAACAAAAATATAATGAGGCAAAAGAATTCTTCAAAAAAGCATTTTTTCATATTACAAGGTCAAAAGGAAATCAATTCTTTAGTTATCCTCAAATGACAATAGAGCAGGCTAAGGTATTAAAGAAATTAGGTGATTATAAAGAAGCAAAGAGCATTTTAGAAAATTGTATTAACTTTTGTATGGATAACAAATATTATAAAACAGCAGAAAAGGTTAGATGTGAATTAATTAGTACATATGAATTTAATTCTAAAATGGAGCTTAAGACAGATGAAGAGTTTATTAATCAAGCAATAACAATATCTTCGCAAAAGAAAATAGAAAATGAAAATTTAGTATTGAAAAGGTATTTAAGTCTTATTCAAATATGGCAGGATTTAATGACAATGGGATTGGAAGAAAAAACGCTTACTTCAAATTCTATGCTTATACTAAAAAATTATTTTAAGTTAGACCAAATTATCTATTTAAATTTAAGAGAAAATGGTTATAATATTAAATATGAATTAAAGAAAAGTAACTTAGAGTTTGCTGAAGTAAATAATTTATTAATATTTTTAAAAAGTAGAACGGAAGGCTTTGTTGCATCAAGAATAGAGAGAAAGTTCTATTTATTAAAAAATATATTTATTAATTTGGATATGAATAATATAGCTTCATTTATTTGTGTACCTATTGTTGAAAATAATAAGATTACTGACATTATAATAGCATATATAGAATTGCATGATAATTTTACTACCAATATGACATTATTAAATAATGAGAATTTAGTTATTTTGCGTTCTGTTTTTAGGCAATTAAATAGCGAAGTTGCTAAATTAAGATTTAAAGCTAAAATAATAGAAATAAATACAAGATTAGCAGTTTCAAATACAGAATTACATTATAAAGCTGAAATTGATTCTCTTACAAAGTTATATAATAGGCATGGAATGAAGAGAATAATAGATTATTTAACAATGAATTTTGTGCAAAATAATAAAAAAGAAGATAGAGTCGTGATATATATTGATTTAGATAATTTTAAGTATTACAATGATACCTTTGGGCATGTGGTAGGTGACTTGTTATTAACTCAATTTTCAAAATTACTTTTGAAAATTGTTGAAGATAATGGCTACTGTATAAGATATGGTGGTGATGAATTTATTATTTTATTAAAACATTCAGATATTTTTAATGCAGAGGAAATAGTAAAAAAAATAATAAAAGAAATTGAATACAACAATCATTTTCAAGATATGATAACTGACTATTTGGAATATGAGATAACAGTGCCACAAGATAAGAAATTTACTTGTTCAATAGGAATAGCATCTACTGATTGGAATCAAGGTTGTAACATATATAATGCGATTACTAGAGCAGATGAAGTATTATATTCTATAAAAAATACTACAAAAAATAATTATGGAATTTATAAATAGAGATAAAATAATGAAAGAAGGAAAAAAATAATGACAAAAATTGATATTATTTCAGGGTTTTTAGGTGCTGGTAAGACAACACTAATAAAAAAATTAATTGCAGAAGGATTAAGTAGTGAAAAATTAGTATTAATAGAAAATGAATTCGGTGAAATAGGAATAGATGGTGGATTCTTAAAGGAGGCTGGTGTTCAAATTTCTGAAATGAACTCAGGTTGTATCTGCTGTTCTCTTGTTGGTGACTTTTCTAAAGCACTTGATGAAGTATTAGAAAAATATAATCCTGATAGAGTAATTATTGAGCCATCAGGGGTTGGGAAGTTATCAGATGTAATAACTGCTGTACAAAAGATAAAACATATAGATGAAGTAAGCTTAAATAATTTAGTAACTGTTGCAGATGCCACAAAGACAAAGATGTATATGAAAAATTTTAAAGAATTTTTCAATAATCAGCTTGAAAGTGCTAATACTATTATTTTAAGTCGTACTCAAAAGTTATCAGAAGAAAAATTAGAAGTGGTTATAAAGCAAATAAAGGAATTAAATCCAAAAGCAACTTTAGTTACTACAGCGTGGGATGATATTAAAGGAACTCAAATATTAGAAGCTATGGAACACAAAAATGCTTTTGCTGAAGAAGTGATGCAAGAACATATACATTCAGAGGAATGTGGATGCGGACATCATCATCATGAAGAGCACGAGCACGGAGAAGAATGTGGATGTGGACACCATCATCACCATGAAGCACATGAGCATGGAGAAGAATGTGGATGTGGACATCACCATCATCATGAAGAGCATGAACACGGAGAAGAATGTGGATGTGGACATCACCACCACCACGAGGAACATGAGCATGGAGAAGAATGCGGATGTGGACATCATCACCATCATCATGCAGAAGAAGTATTTACAAGCTGGGGCGTTGAGACAGCTCATAAATATAGCGAAGATGATTTAAAGAAGATATTAGATATTCTTGCCAATACTGAAGATTTTGGAATTATTCTTCGTGCTAAGGGAATAGTACAAAGCAAAGATGGAAGTTGGATTAATTATGATTTAGTACCAGGGGAATATGAAATAAGAAAAGGAAATCCAGATTATACAGGAAAGTTGTGTGTAATAGGTACTAATCTTAAAGAGAATGAATTAGCAAAATTATTTAATATATAAGATAGCGGAGGATTTAATATGGAGATTCCAGTTTATGTTATTAATGGCTTTTTAGAAGCAGGTAAGACTAGTTTTATAAAAAGTACTCTGCAGGATGAAGATTTTAGTGGTGGGGAAAAGACATTATTACTATTATGTGAAGAAGGTATCGAAGAATTTGATGAAGAATTCTTAAAAAAATATAATTGTGTTGTTGAAGTTGTTGAAGAAGAGGAAGAGTTAAATTCAGATTTACTTGAAGAGCTAAATAGAAAACATAAGCCAAAGAAGGTTATGCTTGAGTGTAATGGTATGTGGATGATGAAAAATGTATTTGATTCTATACCAGATGGTATTTGGCAAATTGTTCAAGTAATAACAATTGTAAATAATACTACTTTTTCAGTTTATGCAAATAATATGAAGTCTTTATTAGCAGACCAGGTTACAAATTCTGAAATGGTTATTTTTAATAGATGTGAAGAATCAGATGAACTTGTTATAAGTAGAAGAATGATTAAGGCTTTAAATAGAAGAGCACAGGTATTTTTTGAGGACGAAAGAGGAGAACTTATAGATGTTCAAGATAATGTACTTCCATTTGATATAAATGCTGATGTCATTGAAGTAGAAGATGATGATTATGGAATATGGTATATTGATGCCATGGACCATCCAGATAAATATAATGGAAAAGTAATAAAGATGAAAGGAATTGTCTACAAGCCAGAGAACTATCCTAAACAATGTTTTGCTTTTGGAAGACATGCAATGACTTGTTGTGCAGATGACATTCAATTTATTGGTTCAATTTGTATTTATGAAAATGCTAAAGAATTGAAAGAAGGAGAATGGATTGTACTAACTGGAGAAATAGAAAGTAGATATAATCCAGAGTATAATGAAAATGTGATTTTTATTAAGTGTAAATCATATGAAAAGTCACAACAGCCTAAAGATGAAATAGTTTATTTTAGTTAAGATAAGTAAAAGGTAGCTAGCAAAGGGCAAGCTACCTTTTCTTTTTAGAGATACTAATGATATAATATTTAATAATATAGATATGGAGGGTGATTAGCAGTTAATAAAATATTAGAAAACTTTATAAAAACATAGAATTATATTCTAATTTTTATTATAATAGTTTTAGGAGGCGATTTTATTGAAATATTATTCAATAGGGCAGTTTGCTAAAGCTATTGG
>JALENK010000024.1 GCA_022767515.1 Clostridium sp. | reverse complement strand
AAAGGATTCTATGCAGGCATTGTCATAAGGATTGCCCTTTCGACTGAAGGAATGAAGCATTCCTTGTGATTGTAAATAGTTTTCAAACTCATCGCTGGTATACTGACTTCCTAAATCACTGTGAAGAATAATTCCTTCTGTATCAGGTATATTTAAACAGGCATTCTTAACAGCTTGTGTAGCCAATTCAGCTGTGATGTTTTTACCATATGACCAGCCTATAATTTTACGGTCATACAAATCCATCACTGACGCTAAATATGTCCAGACTTCATTCACTACGAGTACTGAATTTATTATATTCCTGTATGTATTACCCCACCTGCAATATTAAAATCATCATTCTGAATAATTACTTTATAAACAATAGACAAATCCATAAATTCTCTATCCATAAAATTATTAGCATTAGGCATATGTTCTAATGCATCCATAAATACATTTTTTATATCTTTTAATACCCTATCTAAGTCCTTTGTTTCTTCATAAACCTTATATAAGGCTTCAACATAAATAACAGGTGAACAATTTTGTAATTTTCCCCCTCTAAAAACTAATCCATATACCTTTCTATTTGTTTTATCAATTATTGATATTTCGGATTGATATTCTTGTGGCAAGTAGTCCTTTAATTTTTCTTCTAATATTTTTTGCATATAAAAAGCAACTAAGAAATTAGTCTTAATTGCTTAATAATGCATTATTTTTCTTTTAAATATTCTGTAACTTTCATAATGACATATTCCATAGTTATATCGCTAGGTGTTCTAGTTCCGTTTAACCATCTTGCCAACGTACTTCTATTAATGCCTAAAAGTTCAGCAAGAGCAGTGTATGAAAGTCCTGATGCATTGTATAATTCTCTTATTTTTTCTTGCTTATCCATATTATTTTCCCCTTTCCCGTTTTTACTTTAGTATATCAAGTTTAGTTGGCATTGGCAACTAGGGTGAACCGTTTTGAACCTCAATTTAACTTTTTATGCTGGAGTAGAAAGTTTACCACAGCTTTTTTTATCTTGTAGGTTTCCAAGCATTTTTTTCAGCTAACTTAAACATATATGGTGCTAAACAACTCTCGTACCTATCAACAAAGACATAATTTTTGCTAATAAATATATTCCAATCTTTAATAGCAAGATTAACAGATACTTCTTTTTTATTAACACTTTTACTAGCTTGTACCAATAATCTTCCGTCATCTGCTTCTTGTATTGGTGCAAAGGTTTGATTACTGTACTACTAGAATTATTTAATGTTCCATTCTTTATTTTGTTTAAGCAATCATTTATTGCCTTTATCATTCCTTTCAAAATACCCATTTTAAAAGTTTTTGTATAACAAAGTGAATTATCATTCTCTGCTTTATCATAAAATCCCATCTCTTTTTTGATGTGTATATCATATAATATTTTAGTCTGGTCAAATAAATCACTTATTTCTTCTTTAGTTAAATTGACATCACATACCTTTGACCCTTGCTCTGTTTTTTCTATAATGGCAAAATTAATTCTTGAAGGACTTGAAATAAAGTCATAAGGTAAATCCTTATCTTCCTTTATTGAAAACATTCTATTTACGGAAGAGAAAGTTTTTATTGTTTCTTTACTTCTTAAGAATATTAGATTTAGTAGCAGAGATTAATATGAAAAATAAACTAATAATTTTAAATGTGCTTGATAAGACTCTTACAATATGGGTAATAGTTAAAATTTTTATGTTGCTGGGAATTGTAGGTGGAATAGAACAAGGTGGTTCTTATAAAAAGACAGATAAAAAAGCAGAATGAAATTATATCGATTATTAACAAGGAAACTAATGATTGGAACAGTTCTGATTATGAAAGTGCCTTTGACAACATAAGAAAAGTAATAGAAGAATAAATTAAAAGCAAAATAATAAAACCACTATAATAGGTATAGTGGTTTATTTTACTCATATGTTGTAAAGTTGATTTATTATGTTTTGTTTTAATGTATCCTCTAAATTAAGTTTATTAATTAATTCCTTTATCATATTTATTTAGTTTTATATTCATCATAACGTGATAATTCTTCTTCGTGTTCTTGTATATACTTATCAAGACACTCGCTTATCACTTCACTAAATGTTGTTCTATTTACATAAGCTATCTTTTTAACTTTATCATATACGGACGGTAGTATAGCAAGAGATATTCGTTGTTTAGTTTCGCCATTAGTTTTTGGTCTACCTCTTTGAAGTATCCCTTTACTCATTCCCTCTTTTTTAGGCTCTGTTTTTTTAACTTCTTCTTCACTATTTAATGCCATATTAAATCACGCTCCTTATACAATATATTCTAAATAATCAACATTAGGTATTTTCTCAAAATAATCTTGTGTTTCATTGTAAACATAAATATAATCAAATCCATCTTCTTCTAAACACTCTAGTACATAAATAGTATCTTCGTTTTCTTCATACTTATCTATATAGTTGATAAAGTGCATACTATTTCCGTCCGTACTGTTATAAAATGCTTTCCAATCAATGTACTTAACCAATGGGTGTTCCATATACATTGATAGAAACTCTAACTTCTCTTCTCTTGTTAAACTCTCAAATCTTTGTCCATTTGTCATCATAAAAACCACACCTCCTTTCAATGTTAAAATTCTAAATATTTATCTTCATTCTTTTTTATTCTCTCATTCATCATTTCAAAATCTTCAAGATTATATTTTTCAATTTTATAATATTCTACATAAATATCAAATTCTTTTAGTGTTATCTCAATTGCCTTGTTTATACTTTCTTTTGGTCTATCATTAGTAGTACCAAAAGTAAAATCATCAACAGAACTCTTAAAATTATTTAATGTATAATGTCCACCTCTAATATTTAGTCTTTCTTTATAATTAACTTCAATTAGATATATTCCATATTCTTCGCCTTCTTCTTCTTCAATACCTTGATATTCTACACTAGCATAAGCATTATACATTCCATTTTCTCCTAATACAGACAATACAATATCTAAATTGTGTAATAGTCTTTGTTCTATATCAGGAATAATTCTTATTGCTTCTTGTTCATCTGTAATATCTACATAGTATTTACCAATAATGT
>JALENK010000022.1 GCA_022767515.1 Clostridium sp. | reverse complement strand
TGCTAACTCTCCACTTGTAAAATAAAATTTATCTTCACTCATACCTTTATTTTATCCTTTCCAAATTTTTAAGAAACTGCAGTTTTCTATAAAAATATTAAAAACTATGCCCTTAGGTCAATGTCAAGAATAAATTTTTTTTACTCACTATATCAATTTGTATCATCATATTATTCCTTCTCCATGTACTTGAACTAATACTTTAGGTTTTATTTGATTAACAGTATATATAAGCTGATTATAAGTAGCATGAGCTGATATTCCTATTTCAAAAAAATTTATATTTATTCCATCATAAAAGTTTAAACTTTTTAGTTCCTCATTATAGCCCGGAATATATCCTACCTTTAATATTGTATAAGTTGTTTCTAAATTTTTTCTAATTTTCTTTAAATACTGTTCTGATTTACTCCCTTTATTTAACATTCCAGAACTTGCTATTATTATATCAAAACATTTTAAATTTTCTGAAATACTATAAATACTCCCTATTTCTATATTTTTATTTAAATATAATTCTGTATTATCCATATAATATTTTGTTACTTCTCCCGCACTTCCATCTATTAATATTTTATACTTTTCACTCAATTCTTCTAAAATCTTTACTAGCTCTTGTGCTCTTCCTATAGCAAAGGCTGGTATTATAGTTTGTATTCCATATTTTAAAGATGCCATTACTAACTCTTTTATACTTTCCATCTTATCATCATAAGTTAAACTAAAGCCTTTATCACCATATGTTGTTTCCATAACTAACACATCTATATCATTCTTATCTTTTACGCTCATACCATTAATTGTCCACTGATTATTTAAACAAAAATCCCCTGTAAACATTATTTTTTTATCTCCTGCTTTTATAATATAAGCTACAGAACCTAAAATATGTCCATTAATATATGGAACTATTTGAAATCTTCCAAGTTGAAATTCTTCTAATGGATATATTATATTTACATTTTTCAAATCAAATTCTTTATTTGTTATTTTTATCAAGTCTCTTGTTTCCTCAGTCATGAATATTTTTATCCCATATTCATTAAACTTTTCCAAACTACCATAGTGATCTAAATGTGCATGAGTTAGAAGTATTCCTTGAATACAATTTATACTTATATTATTTTCTTTAAAAAACTCCTCAATATCTATTGTTATTAATCTTCCATCAATGTCAATTGCTGCTCCCGAATCTACTATAATAATATTATTTCTATATTCTAGAATATGCATATTCATCATATATGATGATTTATAAGACACTATACTACACTCTTCATCACAATAATCTAGCTTTTTTAAAACGGTACTATCTTCATTTAATATTATCCTTTCTTTTTCCCACTGAAAATTTCGCCTCTCTCTTTCTTTAACTGCTATATACTTTTCTAAAATCCTAAAGGCATACTTTTTTACCTCTTCTTCTTTTTCGCTATATATTATTTCCTTTAAAAATTTTAAGTTTTCTTCCAATTCTTCATTGGCTTCTATTTTAATAAATGATATATATATTCTTTTGTAAAAATTTTCTTTTATAAAATTGATATATTTTTTTAAATCTTTATCCAAAAAAAGGATGAAAAGCTTAATTATGTCTTCATTTATAACTTCAAAGTTTAAAAAATCTATAAATTTTTCTTTGTATTTATTAAATAGTCTAAAGCTTTCATCCTTATATCCTTTTTCATAAAGAGAAAGACAGTTATATACCATTGTAAAATCCTCTTTATTATGCTTTTTACAATAAGTAATACATTTTAAATATTCCCTGTTCTTATAGCAGTAAAAAATTAAAATAGGTAAAATAGTTATATCTGATTTCAAAAAAAATCTTTTTTCAAAAGTACAAAAATCATACTTTCTATAATTTTTTATAATATCCATTAATTTAAAATTTATATTATCCATCTAATTCTCCAGGATTTATATAGTCTTTTAATATACTATTTGCCTTTACCTTAATTCTTGTTAAAAAATCTGGATTACTAGCTATTTCAAACAATACATTTTGATAAACTTTTATTGTGTCCTCATTTACAAGGTCTCCAATAGAATTTATTATTGCATTTTGCATCTTTTCAGACTCAATAATTCTTAAATACTGACTATTATCTTTTTCAGTTACCATACTTATTAAAGATTGCCTCATAGAAACACTTTTATGTTCTCTTATAAAATTTTTTGCTATTTTCAAATATTCACAAAACTCTGTTTCATTGGATTTTTTTATAACTTCCTGGAACTTTCTTTCAATCTTTTCTACTATATTAGGTCTTCTGCTCACGCAAGCTCTCATTATATTTTTATAATCATTATCAAATCCATAATCATTATTAAAATAATCTTCACATAAACTATCCATAGGTACATTATCCCCAAGTATTATCATAGATGCCCATTCATAAGGTTTGAAAGCATTTTCTTTATATCTTCTACTTATCTCAATAGACTTTTCACTTCCTAGTAAAGCAAGAGTCAATATAGTTGTTTTTACTTCCTCATTATTAAGCTTTGTTTTAAATTCATCATATTTTTTTAATAAAAACTCTGCTGCATAATCTTTATCCATTGCATATCTTAATGATAGTATTATGTTTCTTCTATTGCCTTTATTTGAAGAAAAATAATTTATAAAATAATCTTCATTATTCTTAACACCCAATTTCGCTGTTCTTATAAAATCAGACATCTCACCTCCCATATTAGAAGTATTCTCTATTTCGCTTGGCTCTATTTTATCTAATATTTTTTTAGCAAAAAAAGTAATGTGCGGTTTCAAATCTTTTACTTCTTGAACATATTTTACCCCACTTGATAAAAATTTCTCTTCAAATTTTGCTAAAAATAACTTACCTATTTGCCTATCTACTTCATACTCATTATTTAAATTACAAACCATATTTAAAAGCATTTCTAATACTTCTTCATTTTTAGAATTTAAAAGTGTAGCAAAACACTCATACTTAAGTTCATTTATATCATGAAATTCATCATATACAAGATATAAAACTTCTAAATTATTTAATGCTCTTGAAGCTAAAATTGCTATTTTTTGTTGATTAGTCCATGTCCAATTTTTAAAAATATGCCTTAATACTTTTTCTCCTTTTCTCTCATCCTGTTTTAGAAAATATTCTATAACCTCTGCTAAACATTCTTTTAAAGCTAAATCACCTAATCGATTATTTATCATCTTTGAAGCATATAGAATGGCTTCTACCGGATAGACATTATTTTTTTCAATATCCTTTCCAAGTGATATTAGGTCTGTTTTTATCTTTTTTAATTTTGCTCTATTCATTACACCATTAATAAATATTGTTTCAAAATATGATACAAGAGATTTTATATCTATTTCATCAAATTGCCAAATAAAAAGCTTATTATCACTTTCATTTGTAAGCATAGCTCCTGTTGATGTAGCTATTTCTTCATTTACAATAGTAGTAAAAGTACTACTTTCTTCCAAAGCCTTCTGTAATTTTTGTTCTAACTCGTTATTTACAAAATCATTACTCATCTAAAATCACTCCCCATCATTACTAAACTTTATATCAGTTTCTGATGATAACTCAAATTCTTGATTTTCCATTCCATCATTAACTACTATTTTAAATGTTAAATCTTTAAATTTATCTATTTTATAATAAATATCAACAGGCGTTCCTATTTTTATTGGTGAATCAAAGTTTCCTCTCCAAGCCCTTTGAATTCTCATTTTTGAATCAAATTCATTATCTCCCGCATATATATTTATCTTTATACCTGATGGACTAGATGTTCTAAAGTTCTCCTTAATTTTCCCCTCACAAGGTACTGATTTTCCCTTTGGAATAACAACCCTTGGAAGCCCTTTTACTAAGTCAATCATTATTGCTTCTGAAGTTATAGGATTATCTATTATTGTTGTAGATTTATTCTCTTCAGCTTCAATTTCAACATTCCCATCATCATAACTGCTATCCACTATATCTTTTTCTTTTACCTTATCCATATCAATTGAATAATAATGATAAATAGCAGCTCCTATAGCACAAGCCTCCATTGGATTTGGTGCTGTTATAATATTTTTCTCTTTCATTCCCATTATTTCTGCCACACGATCTTTTATGTTCTTATACTGAGACATCCCTCCTGTTAAAAAAACATAATCTATAGAGTCAGTATCTATAGCATAATCCTTTAAAGTTTTAATTATCGGTTCCTCAATATTTTTATACCTTGCAAATTCTGTAGAATCCTTAACCTTTTTTCTAGGTTTATAATACAATGAGCGTGTTGCCTCATCAAATTCTTCTTTTGTTATAGAAAACTTTTCATCATTATCCTGATAGAACTTTTCAAATATATACTCAAACTTAAGATTTTTATCATCTATAACATCTCCAAAAAACTCTATATCTCTTGAAAACTTTTCCTTTGCTCTTTCACAAAAAGCAACCAGTTTATTTTCTATAACTGCCCTTTCTTCCTTTGACATATTTTCTGGATTTATCGACCTTTCATTTAAATATTTATTAAATAAATATTCTGCTGCTCTTTCATCAAAATCTATTCCTCCAAGTTCTTCATATCTTCCAACACCTTGCTCCTTTAAAGAAATATTTATTCCATTTTGTTCTACATCTATTATGCATATATCACAAGTTCCTCCACCAATGTCGAATACAAGCATTCTTTTTGATTTTGAAAAATCAATTTCCCTATCTTCCTCTGCTTGTAAAGATAACTCATTTATGTAAGAGATTAAAGCAGCTGTAGGTTCTGTAACTATTTTTATTTGTTCTGCAGAAAATCCCGCACTTTGAGCTGCATGCCTTGTATCTCTTATCTGGTCATTTGTAAAAGAAGCTGGTACAGAAATAGTTACTCCATCTATTTTTCGATTTGCAAACGATTTCTCTGCTTGTATCTTACATACTCTTAAAATTTCTCCAGCAACATCTCTTGCCTTAAAATACATATCATCAATTTTCCAAGTATGTTCAAGCCCCATATATCTTTTAGTATTATAAATTGTTCTAAGAGGTTGATTAATTTTTTGAGCCTTCGCAAAAATTCCAGATTCTAAAACCTCTTCTCCCTTCCTTTTGTACAATACAGAAGGAAAATTTTGACTAAACACAATATTGTTACCTGTTTCATCACGTTGAGGAATTTCGATTGTATTTGCTCCAAAACCATAAATATTCCTCTGTCCCTTTGCAACAACTGTATTTGTAGTTCCAAGATCAATTCCAATAATATTGCCCTTAACCATAATTTATACCTCCCTATCTATCATTGCATTAAATAAAGTATTTGTTACCTTTGATTTTTTATTTACAAATATCCATGTAGGGTATTTTATTTTTACTTCAATTTCATTTTCATCTATTATTTCTTCTGCTAAAGCTTTTGAACATCTATATTTTTCTATGCTTTCTTCATTTACTTTAACTTTCTCATTTAGATTGCTCTCTGGACTTTTTATTACTCCAAAATTTTCAATATTAGAAATAAAATTATTAAATAATCTCTTTATATCTTCCTCACTTAACTCTTCATAACCATTAATATATGAATAAACTTTATCAAGAAATAAATCATTAGGCCCATTTATACACTTAAAAAATTCTGAAATTACATTTAAATATGCTATTTCTTCTGCACGCTTCTTTTCTTGACCAAGTTTAAATAAATCATCTGCAAATTGTTTATTTTCCTTTTCTAATTGGCTCTTTTTTTCTAAAAGCTGTTCTTTCTCAAATTTAAGCATGTCATATTTTTGCTTTAATAAATCATAATTTTTTTCTGTTTGTTTATTGCTATCATTACCTAAATCCTCTGAATTTCCTTCTTTAAGCTTATTTCTAAGAATATTTGTAAGTTCTAATATATCCTCTGTAATTTCAAAAACATTTTTTTGATTAACACTTTCAACACTTCCTTCCTTTTCAGTTTTATCTTCTTTATTTACTTGTGTTGAAACCTTGTTTTCTATATGAATTGTAATTTCTTCTATTTTATCTCTAATCATAGAAATTCTATTATGATAAATATTTTTTAATATTTGTATTTTTGAGTCTCTATAAAAATTTCTATTAGAATAGATGTTTGTTATGTCTTTACTAAGAAATTCAATATCTCTTAATTTTAGATAAGACATACAATTTAACTTATCTAAAATTAAATCAAGATAATCCTTTGCTTCAGAATTCCTCATAAACTCTGACTTTTCATAAACCATTACCATAAGCTTCAAATAAATTAAAATTACATATTGCTCCCTCATATTAATAGCAAATATATCTCTTTTTGAAACAAACTCATATTCTTTTATATTAGAGCCTTCAATAATGCTATTGTTATTTAACATCTTCTGAACGTTCTCAAGTCTGTAATCGTTGTTATTGATATAACTGTTCCAATTACTTCTAATTTTTTCTTCTAAAGGCACATCCTCCTCATTAAAAATATTCTCCAAAATTGCTATATTATTTATAAGTATTCTAACAAATTTAATATCTCCTCTATCACCTCTGTTATTAAAGTCCTGTCTTTTTATTTCTTGTAATTTCTCTCGCATATCCTTAACCCTCCTAATCTAAATACTCCCTTAATTAAGGAGCCTATATATTCTAATCATTATGTCTTTTTTCATAATCATCTCTAATTGGTGCACAACACTCGTCCACAATCATATCTACATCATCTGTTGACTTTGACCTTCTAAATGCACTTATAGTCTTACTTAAGACTTGATAATTCAAAGAAGTCCCCTTGCGATCACAATTATAATTTATTGCTCTATTTGCTCCAATACCAAAGCTTTTTCCTACTTTAACAGAATCGATATTCGCTCCTAAAAACAAGAATTGCCACCCATACTGTTCTTGTTGACGTTTTACCATCCTTTTAACCTTATTGTAACTATAATGACAACTTGAATTTTCCATTCCATCTGTAGTAATAATAAATATTGTCTTTTCTGGTCTATCTTCTTCTCTTGCATACTTATGAATATTTCCAATGTGCTTAATTGCACCACCAACTGCATCTAAAAGAGCTGTACATCCTCTAACAAAATATTGTTTATCTGTCATTGGTTCTATCTTACTTACTTCAACTCTATCGTATAATACCTCTGCCCTATCATCAAAAAGTACTGTTGAAATATATGCCTCACCTTCTTCTTGCTTTTGCTTATCAATCATAGAATTAAAACCACCTATTGTATCAGCCTCCAATCCTCTCATTGAACCACTTCTGTCCAAAATAAAAACTACTTCTGTTAATCCTTTACGCATAATTAGCCCTCCTTAAAACTTGTTATATTAGTTATTTAACTTATGAGCTTATTATACATAAACAAATAAAAAAATAGGTCGTTTAAAGGACGACCCATAATTTTTTAAGAAATAATACAAGGAAGTCCATATTCCTCAAGCTGTATATCTAAATTTACCATATCATAAATCTCATTTTCTATGAAATAAGAAAAAATAATATCAGTCTTATCGCATGGAGATAATGCATATCCTGCTCTTGCCAATAAATCTTTTGTCTCATCAAGATTTAACCTAGCACCAATACATAAGCAAAGAGCGGTAATCTTTTGTGGATGATAGTTAGGATTATTCTTAATTTTAGAAAAAACCTTTTTATCTATAAGAGCTCTCTTATACACTTCTACATTACTCATACCCTTTGAAGAAATTAAATGAATTAAATAATCTGAAAAACTGTCTGTCAAATGCTCCATACGATTAGCTAAATTTCTCTCCAAATTTTCTATTGCCTCATCCGTTTCATTCAAACATTCATCCTTTAAATCATAAGGCAATACATTTTTTGCCATATTTTCATTAAAATCACGATTGTCTGTCTTAGGAAAAATTTTTTGAGTTATTTTTTCTAATATCGATATCTTTCTAGATGACATAGCGTCTTTATACTCTTCTTTATTTTTTTCCTCAACATAATTAGCATCAATGTATGCTTCTAAATCAGGATAAATCTTATTTCCCAACATAGTTGATTCTGCATCAAATACAACCAAATAAACTAGCATATCATGATACTTCAAAAATGTATTTATCTCATCAATAGCAATAAAAATTCCTTCCTCCTTAGGATATTTAAATCCTCCAGTAGAAATTAAAGGGAAAGCAATAGACTCAACTTTATTTTCATAAGCAAGCTCCAAGCTTTTTTGATAGCATGAACGAAGCTTGTCTTCTTCTCCATGTTTGCCATCAATGTAATGTGGACTAACTGTATGAATTATGTATTTTGCTTCCAAATCAAATGCTGGTGTAACAAAAACATCACCTTCAGACACAAATCCAATATTCTCTTCTCTATATTTCAAGAGCTGATTATATCCTGCTGCCTTATAAACTGCATAGTCACATCCCGTTCCAACCGTTGGATAATCATTGGCTGTATTAACAATTGCATCACATTGCATTTTGGTTATATCGTTTCGAACTATTTTTATTGTCATTCATATCTATCCCCCTATCTCCCCTATAACTCTTATATATTTATATTTTACCTAATATAAATAACGCAATTTATCATTCTTTCTATTTTTATTTTTTGAACAAAAAAGCACTGCTATTTTTAGCAATGCTGTAAAATTGTGCAACTGGCTACCATATCACATTACTTAGGCCCTATAGCTTTGCGTCACACTCTTTCAAGTGCTTTGCTAAAAATTCTCTATATACAGATTATTCCTTTTACATAATTTTGTCAATAATTGTTTGTATTTTTATAACTAATAAATATAATACTCTTATGCCCCAAGCTAACTACTTATATATTATAAATTATAATTTCTTACGCAATCACTCTTGCAATTTTTGCAAAATCAAACATACTTCCCAATGTATTTACCATAGGTTTGCTTTCCAATGCCTCTTTTACAATATGTAAGTGTTCCTCAAATAGACTACTATCTCTTATAATTTTAAACAAGTCTGCTGTATTTTTTGCATCATCTAATGCATCATGTTGTTTTCCTCGAAATTCAATTCCAGCATAGTTAAGAGCCTTTTCAAGTGATACAACTCTCCCCAAGCCCAATTTTACAATATACTCGTTTTGAAAATCCATCCAGTTGTCGATTAACTCCTGTTCCTTTTTATTTATCACATAATGCTTCAATGCAATCTCTGCTAAAATTTGGTGAAGATCACTGTCACTCCAAGCTTGTACTTGACATTCACCATCATATGAAAAACACCATCCAAAAAACTGCTTCACAGCCTCTTCAAACACTGGTGCATCCTTAACCATTTTAGTAGTGATGCCAGTAAGCTTTGTAATAACATCTCTAATTTTTTCAGAATATTGTGGTTTTACATAAGTCTTAAAACGGCTTATTTCTTGATGTCCGTTATCTAGCATTACTGCTCCAATTTCGATAATTTCTTGATTACATATCTTCTTTTCTTCTGTATACTGGTTGTCCAATTTATTCATTTCTAAATCCACAACTACATATCTCATAAAACCACCTTACCTTTCATTCATATTTG
>JALENK010000111.1 GCA_022767515.1 Clostridium sp. | reverse complement strand
AATCGCTTTGTCGTTTACGTAGTATTATATCAAATGTTAGTAGTAATAGATTTTCTATTATCAAAGCAGATACGTTGAAAAAGGAATGAAACCTAAAGTTTTATATATTTTTTATAAACTTTTATAAGTTTTCAGTAACGGCTTAGCTTTTGAATACACAATATAAATTTGGAAGAGGATATTGGAGAACGATTGAAGAAGGAAATGAACGTTTATGGATGATAGGAAATGGTATAGGTGGTTATGCTAATGGAACTATAATCGATAGTAACGCTTCGGTATTCCATGGTTATTTAATAGCATCATTAAATCCTCCAGTTAGCAGAGTTTTAGTACTTTCAAATACTCAGGAAGAAATTGATATATGTGGAAGAAAATATGATTTGACTTCTCAACAATATATAAATTATGAAAGAGATGGATATAAAAATTTAGATAGATTTGTACTTGATACAGTACCTGAATTTTATTATAGGACAGAAGATGTAACTTTGAAGAAGAGTATTGCTTTAGAGTATGGTCACAATACTGTAGTTATATGCTATGAGGTTGAAGGTGGTATTGAAGATGCAGAGCTTAAAATTGTTCCATTATTTAATTATAAAGTAGCTTCAGATGCAGCAGAAAAATCAGATTTAAACTTTAATATTGATGTGGATGAAGTTAAGGGAGCTATTTATTTAACTCCAGAGAAAAATAAAGATATAACAATTAAGTGTCTTTATTCAGAGGGAACAATATATGATAGAGATATGATTCCAAAAAGACTTGGAGTTAATTATTTAATGGAAGAAAACACTTATCTTATGCAAGACAATAGAACTGGCTTTTTAGGACTTGATAATCATTATACTCCATATGAAATTAGAGTTTCTATCAAAGCACATGAAAAGAAGAAGTTCTATATAAAGTGTACAATAGAAGATTTAGATGATAGAGATGGTTTTGAAATCTTACAGGAATATAAAGATAGATCTGATAATTTAGTAAAAGAGTCTGGTTTTGAAGATGACTTTATGAGTAAGTTAATAAAAAGTGCAGATAACTTTATAGTAGATAGAAACAGTACAAAATTAAAGACTATTTTAGCAGGATACCCATGGTTTACAGATTGGGGTCGTGATACTATGATAGCCTTTGAGGGGTTAGTTCTAGTACCCAAAAGATATAAAGAGGCAAGAGAGATATTAGCATCGTTTGCTAAATATATTAAAAATGGATTAGTTCCAAATCTATTTCCAGATGAAAATACTCCACCACAATATAACACAGTGGATGCTTCTCTTTGGTATTTTCAAGCAGTATATAAATATATGAAGTATTTAGCTAAAGAAGAAAGCTATGATTTAGCTGAAGATAATAAGTTTATAAAAGAAGTGGTATATCAAAAATTAAAGGAAATTATTGATGCTTATGCAAGAGGAACTGATTTTTCAATTTATATGGATGAAGATGATTGCTTGATTCATTCAGGAAGTGGACTTGACCAAGTTACATGGATGGATGTAAGAGTTGGAGATATTGTAGTTACTCCAAGACATGGAAAAGCAGTTGAAATCAATGCATTATGGTACAATGCATTGAAAATAATGTCAATATTAAGTGTTATGCTAGGTGATAATTTGGCTGGCTATAAACAATTAGCAGATAAGGTTAAAATATCATTTAATCAAAAGTTCTGGAATGAAGAAAAGAACTGTCTATATGATGTTGTTGATGAATATGATGATAGTATAAGACCAAATCAATTATGGGCTGTTTCACTTCCATTTTCAATTTTAGATAGCCCTGAGAAAGAAAAAGCGATAGTTGAAACTTGTTATAAACATTTATATTCAACATATGGTATGAGAAGTTTATCATTTTTAGATAAGAATTATAAGCCAAAGTATATTGGAAAGTTATTTGATAGAGATATGGCATACCATATGGGTACAACGTGGGGATTCTTAATAGGCCCATTTATAACTGCTTACTGCAAGGTAAATAAGTATAGTAAGGCTTCTCTTGATAAAGCTGAGAGTATGTGCAAAATATTTGAAGACCATTTAAATGATGGTTGTATAGGTGGTATTGCCGAAATTTTTGATGGAGATTTTGCTTCAACAAGCAGAGGATGTTATTCACAAGCATGGAGTGTTGGTGAAGTAATAAGAGTATACAGTGATATATTAGAGCATAAAAAAGAATTGATTTAATTTGGGGCTTTGCACTAATATTAGTGCAAAGCTTTAAAAATTTTTGCCATTCCAACCCCAAGCATCAACCTCTTCAAATTTAACATAGATAGCTTTTTGAGGGATTTTTAATTCATTACTATATAGGTTACATATTTTTTGAGTTACTTTATTTAAATAATCCTCAGTAACGCCACCAAATAGCTTGACTTCTATAAATGCTCCAAAATCTAACCTCTTACCTTTAAAAAATAATGGATAGTTATCTTGAAATCCAATCATTAAATAATTTTCTGATTTTCCAGGAATATCATTTATTATTTTTCCTAATTCACTTTTTATATGTTCCATTTCAGTATCTGTAAGATTTATAGTAACTTTTGAATCGATATATGGCATTTTACTACTCCTTATTATATTCCTTCTCTTTATATATTATGTGCTAGGAGTTATAAATATGTGAAAATTATTTTACTGATGTTTAATCTTTTATCAAAATGTGATAAAGTAAAATAAGATTGAAATTTTATAAAGAAAGGAAACGATAAATTGAGTATAACACCTATGATGAGACAGTACTTAGAGCTCAAAGAAAAATATAGCGACTGTGTTTTATTTTTCAGAGTAGGCGACTTTTATGAAATGTTTTTTGAAGATGCTAAGGAAATCTCAAGAGTATTAGAACTAGTATTAACAGGAAAAGATTGTGGTTTAGAAGAAAGAGCACCAATGTGTGGCATACCATTTCATGCGGCATCAACATATATTTCAAGATTAATTTCAAAAGGCTATAAGGTAGCTATTGGAGAACAGGTAGAAGACCCAGCAACATGCAAAGGACTAGTAAAGAGGGATGTAATTAAGGTTATTACTCCGGGTACATATGTTGAAAATAATGAGGAAAATACAACTAACACATATTTAGTTGCCTTATATGAAGATAGCAGTAAAATATCTCTTGCAGTAACAGACATCAGTACAGGAGAATTTAAGACTACTTCCTTTGATAATATAAAGTCTATCTTATTTGATGAGCTTTCTAAGATTTCGCCAAAGGAAATAATAGTAGATGAAAATATAAAGGATAAGCATTTAAATGATATAGTTTATTATACAAATGCTGTTATAACTAAAAGAGAACTTTCAAAAGCACTTGCATCTGATGAGGAGTTTAGAGCACAGTTTCCAGATGTAATAACAGATTCATTAGATAATCATTGTATAATAGCATCTAAAATTCTTTTAAAATATATTCATGATACTCAAAAGATTGCTCTATCAAATATAAATTATTTAGAGCACTATGATATAGTTAATTATATGACTATTGATGGAAGCTCAAGAAGAAACTTAGAATTAACAGAAAATATAAGAGATAAAAATAGAAAGGGTTCACTTCTATGGGTTCTTGATAAGACTTCTACAGCTATGGGTGGAAGAATGCTTAGAAAATGGATAGAGGAACCGCTTATTATAAAAAGTGAAATAGAAAGACGTCTTGATGCCATCTTAGAGTTATCTAATAACATTTCATTATTAGATAATCTAAAGGATACACTAAGAGATATATATGATATTGAAAGAATAATAGGTAAGGTATCAAATGGTAATGTCAATGGAAAGGATATGGTATCTCTTAGAACTTCTCTCCAAAAAATACCATTAATTAAGGATTTGATTAAAAATTCTTCAAGCAGTCTTCTTTCTGAATATGAGGATGAGCTTGACAGTTTAGAGGATATACAAGATTTACTAAATAAGTCTATAATAGATGAGCCTCCAATGAGCGTTAAGGAGGGAAATCTTATTAAAGAAGGCTATAACTTAGAGGTGGATACTCTAAGAAATGCTAAAAATAACGGAAAACAATGGATTCTTACTTTAGAAAATAAAGAGAGAGAAGAAACTAACATAAAATCGTTAAAGGTTAGATATAATAAAGTTTTTGGTTACTATATAGAAGTTTCAAAGAGCAATCTTGATTTAGTGCCAGAAGGAAGATACATAAGAAAGCAGACTTTAACTAATGCGGAAAGATATATTACCCCAGAGCTTAAAGAGATGGAGGAAAAAATCTTAGGTGCAGAGGAAAAATTAATAAATCTAGAATATGCAATCTTTTTAGATATTAGAAATGCGATAGAAAAAGAAATAAAGAGATTAAAAACAAGTTCTAGAATTTTAGGATGTTTAGATTGCATAGCTTCATTAACTCAAGTGGCTCTTGAGAATGATTATGTAAAGCCAGAAATAACTGAAGAGGATGAAATAAATATATTAGATGGAAGGCATCCGGTTGTTGAAAAAGTTATCCCAAAGGGTGAATTTGTATCAAATAATGTTTTAGTAAATTCAAGAGATAATGAGCTTTTATTAATTACAGGACCTAATATGGCAGGTAAATCTACTTATATGAGACAGGTAGCTTTAATTACCCTTATGGCACAGATAGGTTCATTTGTACCAGCAAAAGAAGCAAGGATTTCAATCTGTGATAAAATCTTTACAAGAATAGGTGCATCAGATGATTTATCTGGTGGTAAGTCTACATTTATGGTAGAGATGTGGGAAGTTTCAAATATCTTAAAAAATGCAACAAGTAAGAGTTTAATTTTATTAGATGAGGTAGGAAGAGGAACTTCTACTTATGATGGGTTAAGCATAGCTTGGTCAGTAATAGAATATATAGCGAATAATAAAAATCTAAGATGCAAAACTTTATTTGCAACGCACTATCATGAGCTTACAAAACTTGAAGGCAAGATAGAGGGGGTTAAAAATTATTCGGTTTCTGTGAAAGAGATGGATGATAATGTAATCTTCTTAAGAAAGATAGTTGAAGGTGGAGCAGACCAGTCTTATGGAATTGAGGTTGCAAAGCTTGCAGGCCTTCCAGATAAGGTTATAGATAGAGCTAAAGAGATATTAATGCATTTAGAGGGGAGCAATAAAAATTCAGATGAGGAAGAGGTAATAAAGAAGGAGCCTATTAAGAAAGAAACCAAGAAAGAAGTAATGCAACTTGGATTTTTAGATGTTGAAAAGGATAATCTAATAAACAGTATAGCTCAAATAGATGTATTAAATATGACTCCTATGGATGCTATGAATGAATTATTTAAATTAATTAAAGAAGCTAAAGAGATAAATTCTAAATAAACAGAGGTGTTATTTTGAAAAGAATCAATGTATTAGATGAATATACTTCAAATAAAATTGCTGCAGGAGAGGTAGTCACAGGTCCCTCTTCTGTAGTTAAGGAGCTTATTGAAAACAGCATAGATGCAGGTGCTAAAAATATTACGATTGAAATTGAAGAGGGAGGTACTTCTTTAATTAGAATAATAGATGATGGTCATGGCATACATCCTGATGATATTAAGCTTGCCTTTCTTCCTCATGCAACAAGCAAAATTAAATCCTCAGAGGATATTTATAGTATAAATACTCTAGGTTTTAGAGGTGAAGCTTTGCCATCTATTGCAGCAGTAAGTAAAATGACTGTTAAATCTAAAATTGAAGATGTAGAGACTGGTTATATGCTTAATATAGAAGCAGGAGATATGAAGGAATTTTGTGAATGTGGTATGAATAATGGAACCGTTATGGAAGTTAGAGAGTTATTTTTCAATGTTCCTGCTAGAAAGAAGTTTTTAAAGAGCATATCACGTGAAGGTTCTATTATAAATGATATAGTAAATAGGTTAGCACTTGCTAATGATAAGATAAGCTTTAAGCTGTTTAGTAATGGTAAAAAGGTTCTTCATACCTTTGGTAATGGTAATCTAAGTGATGTAATAAGAACAGTTTATGGAAAAACAATAGCAGATAATATAATATATTTTGAAAATGCTTCAGATACTGTAACTGTATATGGATATATCGGAAAGGAAAGCATAGCAAGGGGTTCTCGTAATAATCAAAGCATATTTGTAAATGGTAGATATATTAAACATAAGACATTTGTAGTTGCTGTTGAAAATGCATTTAAGTCATTTACAACAGTTGGTAAATTTCCGTTCTTTGTATTATATATAGAGATTTATCCTGAATTTTTAGATGTCAATATACATCCAACTAAGGCGGAAGTGAAATTTGATGATGATAAAATATTATTTTCAAATATTTTTAATACAGTACATGAGGCTTTAAAGAAAGAAGTCTTTAATAGCTTTGATATAGAAGAAAAAATTACCCCTTCTTTAAGCTATAAAAGTGAGCCTTTGAAGATAGAATACATTAATCCAAAGGAAGAGCCACTAATTAAGCAAGAGGAAGGAAAGACAAAGGTATCCTTTCCAATTGATTTTTCAAATACAAAGGAACCTGAAACAAGTATGCCTATGAATAAGCCTAAAGAAGAGGCCACTATAATAACTAAGGAGGAGAGAATAGCAAAGCTTCCAGAGCTTAGAATTATAGGTCAGTTTAATAAGACATATATATTAGCTGAAAATGAGGATATACTTTATATGATTGACCAGCATGCAGCACATGAAAAAATTCTTTTTGAAAAATATATGAAACAGATAAAAGAGGGGAATATTATTGTTCAGCCAATGCTTGTACCTTCAATGATAGATTTAACACCTGATGATTATATATTTTATGAAGAAAATAAAGATGTATTTATAAAGGCAGGCTTCCTGCTTGAAGAATTTGGAGGTAATTCTCTTGCTATAATGGAGGTTCCTTACTTTGTAGGAAAACTAAATCCAGATAAATTACTTTTGAGTATAATTGATAATTTAAAGGAATTAGGTTCTGGAAAAACTACTGAGGTGAAATATGATGCTATAGCAACTATGGCATGTAAGGCAGCTGTAAAAGGTAATGATTTATTATCTCAAAATGAAATGGAAAAACTAATTAATGATTTGAGATATATTGACGACCCATTTCATTGTC
The DNA here is from genome assembly GCA_022767515.1 of Clostridium sp. Classification (GTDB taxonomy): domain Bacteria; phylum Bacillota; class Clostridia; order Clostridiales; family Clostridiaceae; genus Clostridium. The sequence goes on along the minus strand of JALENK010000111.1, from coordinate 5,557 downwards.
CACATGGAAGACCAACCATAATTAAGTTTACAAACTTTGAACTTGAAAAGAAATTTAAGAGAATAGTATAAATGGTGATGTGATGAAAAAGAAATTATTAATTATTGCAGGACCTACAGCGGTAGGAAAGACTGATTTATCAATAAGGCTTGCTAAAAAGCTAAATGGTGAGATAATCTCTGCTGATTCAATGCAGATATATAAATATATGGACATTGGTTCTGCAAAGGTAACAAAAGAAGAAATGGATGGTATTTATCATTATATGATAGATATAGTAGAACCTAAGGATGAATTTTCTGTATCTGAATTTAAGGATATGGCACTTGATGCTATTTCTAAGATTTATGCAAAAGGAAAGCTTCCTATTATAGCTGGTGGAACTGGACTTTATATTGACTCTGTAACATGCAATATGAACTTTTCAAATACAGATAAGGATGAAAGCTACAGACAGGAATTAGAAGCTTTAGCAGACAAATATGGCAATGAATATATCCATAATATGCTTAAAGCTATAGATATTGAAAGCTATAATACAATACATGCTAATAATAGAAAGCGTGTTATAAGGGCTCTTGAGGTGTATAAAATGACAGGAAAGCCTTTTAGCTCACATTCTTCAAAGGAAGATTATTATAAGACAGATTTTGACGTGCACTATTTTGTTCTTAATATGGATAGACAAAAGCTATATGATAGAATAAACAAAAGAGTGGACATTATGCTTGAAAATGGATTAGTTGATGAGTGCAAAAAGCTAAAGGATATGGGATTAACAGCAGATATGCAGTCAATGCAAGGAATAGGCTACAAGGAAATATTATATTATCTAGATAATAAATGTTCCTTTGAAGAGGCAGTAGAGATGATAAAGCAAGGCTCAAGAAATTATGCTAAAAGACAACTTACATGGTTTAAAAGAGACAAGAGAGTAAAGTTTCTTGATAAAGACACTTTAAGTGATGATGAGATTGAAAATTTAATTATTAATGAAATGGAAAGTAGGTAAAAGCTAATGCTAAATGAAATGAAAGAATTTTTACAAAAGGAATATGGCTTCAAGGACAAGACTATAGAATTATATGAAAAAGCTATGGAAGGAGTTAAGACTCAATTTAAAAGGTTTGATGAAATCAGAGAATTTAATCAGCTTAAAGTACTTAAAGCATTTCAGGAAGAAAGAATAAGCGATACGCACTTCACTAATTCAACAGGATATGGATATGATGATGCTGGAAGAGAAGGCTTAGACAAAGTATATGCAAGAATATTTAAAGCAGAAGCCGCTCTTGTAAGACCACACTTTGTTAATGGTACACATGCAATTGGTGCTGCTATATTTGGAAATTTAAGACCTAATGATGTTTTATTATGTGCATCAGGAAAGCCATACGATACGCTTCATAGCCTTATGGGAACTGATGAAACTAAAAGAATTGGTTCATTAAGAGAGTACAACATAGGATATGATATAGTTGATTTGACAGAAGAAGGCAAGTTTGACTATGAGGGAATAAAAAGGGCTCTTGAAAATAAAAATGTAAAGATAGTTCACCTTCAAAGAAGTACTGGATATGGATGGAGAAGAGCGTTTTTAGTATCTGAGCTTAAAGAGGTAATAAGTTTTATTAAAGAATTAAGGGAGGATGTAAACATATTTGTAGATAACTGCTATGGTGAATTTATTGACATAATAGAGCCTACTGAAGTGGGAGCAGACTTGATAGCAGGTTCTTTAATCAAAAACATAGGTGGAGGACTTGCACCAAGTGGCGGATACATAGTAGGTAAAGAGGAACTTGTAACTCAAGCCTCTTATAGGCTAACAGTGCCAGGTATTGGAGGAGAGTGTGGAGCTACATTTGGTCTTATGAGAAGTATGTTCCAAGGACTATTTATGGCACCTCATGTAGCTATTGAGGCATTAAAAGGAGCAGTTTTCTGTGCTAAGCTTATGGAACTTGCAGGGTTTGAAGTACTTCCTAAATCAGATGACAATAGAAGTGATATAATTCAGGCAATTAAATTTGGAAATCCAGATGATTTAGTTAAGTTCTGTAAGGGAATTCAATATGGCTCACCAGTAGATTCTTTTGTTGAATGTGAACCATGGGCAATGCCAGGATATGACGATGAGGTTATTATGGCAGCAGGTGCATTTATTCAAGGCTCTTCGATTGAATTATCAGCAGATGCACCAATGAGAGAACCATATATAGGTTATCTTCAAGGAGGACTTACATTTGACCATGCTAAGATTGGAATACTTATAGCATTAAATAATATAGTTGAATAGTTAAAAATAAAACTCCAAACAAATTATGCTTGGAGTTTTAATATTTTCTGTAAAGACCTACAAGCTTTCCAAGTATACTACAGTTATCTACGATTATAGGATCCATAGTATTATTTTCTGGTTGAAGCCTTATATGGTCTGTTTCCTTGAAGAAACGCTTGATTGTTGCTTCATTTTCAATTAATGCAACAACTATATCGCCATTATTTGCAGAGCTACATTGTTCGATAATTACATAATCTCCATCGTTAATTCCAGCATTTATCATACTTTCACCAGAGATTTTAAGCATAAATAAATCATTGCTGTGTTTAATATGGTCTATTGGAATAGGAAATGTGTCTTCTATATTTTCAGTCGCTAAAATAGGTACACCAGCTGTAACCTTACCTACGATTGGAATATTTATCATTTCTTTTTTATTTTCATTAAGCTCAGTAATTTCTAGTGCTCTAGGCTTAGTGGGATCTCTTTTGATTAACCCCTTTTTCTCTAATCTTTTTAAGTGACCATGCACAGTAGATGTAGAACGAAGAGAAACCGCTTCACATATTTCTCTTACAGAAGGTGGATAACCTTTAGCTTCAGTATATTGCTTTAAATAATTATATATTTCAGTTTGCTTATTATTTTCCATAACTATACACCTCAAACTTAGTATATCATAGATAAATAAATATATCAAACAAATGTTCTTGTTTTATATAAAATATTATTTGATACATTAATGTATAAGGTGTATAATTTATTAGTGAAATTGATTACATCATTAATGGGAGGAAAATTTTATGAATGAAATTGTTCAAAAATTAGTAAACGATTTATCAAACCAAAAGGAAGTAGAGGCAATTTTGCTTGGTGGTTCTTATGGAGCTAAGACAAATGATGAAAATTCAGATTATGATATATATGTATATTTAAATAGCAAGCTTGATGCCTCAAAAAGAAAGAGTATATTAGAAAAATACTATAAGTATATTGAAATAGCTAATACATACTTTGAAGAAGAGGATGATGGTGTATTAACAGATGGAACAGAGGTTGAACTTATTTATAGAGATTGTAACTTTTTTGATGGCATGCTAAACAATACTATAAATAATTGTATGCCATGTATAGGATATAGTACTTGTTTCTGTTTTAATTTAATTAATTCTATTATTCTTTATGATGCTAATGGAAAGCTTGAAAAAATACAAAATAAATACAATGTTCCATATCCTGATAAATTGCAGGAGAATATAATAAAGAAAAATTATGAATTGATAAAAGAAAAAATGCCAGCTTATTATTATCAGATAAAGAAGGCAATAGGAAGAGATGACTATGTAAGTGTTAATCATAGAGTAAGTGCTTTACTTGCTAGTTATTTTGATATAATATTTGCTAAAAATAAGTTTTGGCATCCAGGTGAAAAGAAGATAATTAAAATTATCAAGGATAATAACCTTAAGGTTCCAAAGGATATGGAGCAAAATGTTAACAGCATTTTAAAGCATACCTTTGATAATGCTTCTATGCTATTAAAGGATATAGATGATTTAGTAGCAAATTTAGATGAATTTCTTAAGTAATATTGAATCTTTAATATGAAAATGGAGGGCATGCATATAGTGTAACTCCTTATGTAGAGCCATATCTAGATAAGTTTGCTGATAGATGAAATGATAATACCGTTTATTGCAATTGATACTGATTTAGATAAAATATAAAGACAAGCAGTCCATTGAAGTTTAACGGACTGCTTGTCTTATTTTTAAATATTGTTAAGGTTATTTGCTGATTCATTTAAATCTTCAATAATTGATTTTATGTTACTTACAACATCTTTATTCTGTTCACTGCTATTTAGTGTTTCGTTAGAATGGGCTGCAACCTCTTCTGTTATTGAGGAAACAGTTTGTATACTTTCTATAATTGCAGTGTTTGAAATTTCAAGAGATTTAACTACATTAATTAAATCCTTTGATTTTTCTTGAATAGTATTTATGTTAGATGTTATCTTAGTAAAGCTTAGTGATGTTTCTTCTACGTGTTTGATTTGTGCTTTGTTTCCTTCAAGAAGTTTATCTATAGTATCTATCATAATCTGTAATTCATTTGATATATTATTAATAAGTCTAGTTATATCATCTGTTGCAGATGTAGTCTGATTTGCTAAATCTGAAATTTCTGTGGCAACAACTGCAAATCCTTTACCAGCTTCACCAGCTCTAGCAGCTTCAATACTTGCATTTAATGATAGCAGGCTTGTCTGAGTTGCAACATTTGTAATTAAATCTATAATAGAGTTCATTTTGCTTGTATATTCTTTAAACCTATTTAATTCATCTGCAACTAGTTTACCATCATCCTCACAGTGATGTGTTACCCTTTTAAGAAGTGTAATTAATTCTTGACCGTTATTAATATCAGATACTGCTTTATTAACATCATTTTGAATTATAATAGAAGCATCTTTTACTTCGTCTATATTATTTTGAATTTGTTCTGTTTTTAATAATTGATTTTGAATAGCATTTGCGGATTCACAAGTTCCATTATTAACTTCATTCATAGCATCTACATTATTAACAATTGCTGTATCTAAATCAATAATTTTATTTGTTACATCTGATATATTATTAACCATACTTTTTGAGGTAGATATAATCTTTTTTAATAGATTATCTGCACTTTCTTTTTGAGAATTAATTTCATCTATTTTGTTTTCATTTAATCTAGCATTTACAAAGGATATTATTAAAGAAAAAATTACAACGACTATTGTAAGTAGTATTTGGAGTCTTATTGCTATAATTAATTCTGGAGTAGATTCCCCTGTAAAAAATTTAAAATTAGTATTAGCTAAATTTATAATTGTTATTACTATACCATTAAAAAGAGTAAATTTTGAATTATTAAATAAAAAAGTTGAAATTATAAATGGAAAAGCATAGGTAAATGCCGTATCATTTTTTGATTCAAAAAGTAGAAGAGTGTAAAATGCTAAAAATCCTACGCTACCAATATGCTTTATAATTGTAGATTTATTATTTTTAGAATACATTACCCAAGAAATAGTTATTGTTGCTATCCCAAGCACTGTTGCAATAATGGTAGCAATCATTGATGCGTTTACTGTTATAGCTTCGATTAAGTATGAGACTGAAATAATTAGTATTAAAGTTGAGAGTGTTATGTTAAAAAACTTATTTGCAACAGCGCAAGGATCCCAATTTTTTATTCTAGTCTTTAAAGAATCTTTTTTTATCATAT
>JALENK010000106.1 GCA_022767515.1 Clostridium sp. | reverse complement strand
GCATCATAAATCAAATCATTGGTAAATACATCACTACGATGTGCATATAAAGCTTCCACTAAATCAGGGTTATTAGCCCTATAATTTTCAGACACAAATATCACAAGAGGAATTCTGACCATACTAAACATAAAATTATCTACGCCATGACTTGCATCCTCATCAACAGCCTCCCCATGGTCAGAAAAATACAACATCGCTTGAAATCCAGGTTTATCTTTCAACTTCTCCCAAAACTTGTTAAGCACATAATCCGTATAATACACGCTATCATCGTATCCATCAACATATCTGTCATTTCCTGAAAACTGTGAAAGTTCTTTGGGGCATCTATCTGAATACGACAAATGGCTCCCCATCAAGTGAGCTACAATCAGAGTTTTCTCTGCATACTCAATCTCATCAAGACAGTCAACCAGATTTCCATCATAAACATCCATATCAAAGCTATCCATATGATTATTTATCCAAATCTGCTGATCGGCTACACTTCCTATCACAGAAACTGGATTATCCCATGCACCATAACACACCTGATTGCTAAGCCACACCGTCTTATAGCCAGCAGCTTCAGCAACCTCAATAATAGGCAAGGAGTCATCAATCTTCTTTTCATTATATTGATTTTTCTCGCTCAAAGCATATGTCAGAGCCTGAACAGTCTGAGGAAAGCACGAATACGCCCTATCGAAAATGAAAGCATCATTGACGGAAATATTTTTTCCAGCCTAAAACAAATCTCCCTCACTAAAAAATTAATTGCTCAATATTCTTATGATATTTTATATCTATGAAAACACTATATACATTGTCTTCATCAACACTTGCACCAACACATTACCTAATTTATCTTTTTGTTTTGAAATACCTCTTGAAGAATAAGTAAAACACATCCCATAATTACAAATAGTATCTTTAAATAATTATCTGGCATAGCAGTTTGCAATATTCCAATGAAAGTCACAACTGACATGCCTTTTTTAACCGTATTTTGTAACTCATCCCGAGATATCGCATCGTTACACCTTAAATCTTGATATATAATCCAAGATACCATAAAAACCAATATCAATCCTAAGATTACCCAATTTAACATGGATGAAATACTTTTAAACCCTCCCGATGCTATAACGCCAATACATACCGGAATCCCCAACACACATACAACCATTCCACAGAAATTTCTTCTTTTCCATACAAAATCTATTTCCTCTTCAAGTGAATATATAATATCAAAAAGAAAAAAATGTACGTAGCCAAATATATGCATGAAATAAATACACTAAACGTATCTTTCATCTGTATCTCAGTCAAAAAATTCCAACAATGACCAAGCCTATAAAAGCTACCATTACCACACTTATTATAATAAAATCAAATATTGCTTTCCTCACATACTTCTCCCCTTAAATATATGAATATCTCGCAAATAATTTTTACAACTATTATAAATGACACGAATCTAATCTCCCCACATTAGCAACCAATATACTCGTAAAGCACTATAAATTGTCCGAAAAAACACTGGAGCAGAATTCGTATCATCAATACTTTGGAATGTTCAAATCATGAAGCAAAACATCGGACAAAAGTTATTGTGATGCTGTATCATAATTGTTGACACTTTTTACTCGTATATGATGATATATAATACGAGGAAAAGGAGGTGCTTTTCATGGCACGAAATCAAAAACACTATGATACAGATTATAAGGTACAGTCTGTAAATTTAGCTAAGGAAATAGGCCTTAGCAAGGCTGCCCGTGAACTTGGGATATCCCCAAGCACATTAAATGGCTGGATAAAAGCTACTCGCGAGGGACGTCTAATTTCTGCACCAGGTTCGCAAACTCCAGGTGATGCAATGTCTCTTGTAGAAGAAATCGCAATGCTCCGTGAGCAAAACAAGAAGCTCAGTAGAGAGAATAAACGCCTTAAAGAAGAAAATGAATTTCTTGAAGAGGCAAGTGCTTTTTTCGCAGCGAGCCGTCGGAAGTCAGCAAGGACCTCAGATTAAGGTTCCTAGCTAAGAAAACTGATGACGGCAAAATCAAAGGTAAGCTAAGTCTCTATTGCAAGGTCTTAAATGTATCAAGACAAGCTTTTTATAAGTATCTTGAGAGAAAAGACCTTCCTTGGAAATATGATTATATAGTCAACTCTATGTATGAAATTCTTAATGAGGATAAATACAATGATACTTATGGTAGATATCGTATGTTTGCAGCTTTAAAGCTTAAACATCAAGATGATCCTGATTTTCATATGCCTGGAGAAAGAACCATCTACCGTATAATGGAGGCTGTATATGCCACTCAGATAGAGGTACACAGTACACTAGCCAGCTCTACAGGGATAAAATCAATGAGCTTGGTATTATCCAGATTATGAATAGTGATGGTGGCATAGCCATCTGCTTGATACGAGTTAAATTTGTCAACCATTATTGACAATATCAATTTATTAAATATTCATTATTTACACTACTTTTTCCATACAAAAGTTGCTGAGCTACTTTTAAATCAGCTTTTATCATTTTTTGATTTATCATTTACATCAGCTCCCTTTTTATAGACAAGCATAGTTGTTTCACTTTTTATTTCATTAAAAATTCGAGTATTACTTTCGTCATATATATAAAGCCCACAGCTACCACTTATTCTACTCAAATTCCCTTCAAAATATAAAAAATCCAAACTTTCCTCTTCCATATCTGTATCTACTGCAAATAATAACTCTCCTTCTATTGTTGTTCTTTTCAATAGATACAAGGCTTTAATTGGATAGCTTTCACATAATTCTATTATCTCTTTTCTCATTTTTTCTGTTAACATAATAACATCACTCCCTATTTAGTTTTATTTCTTTTCCATTATCAGTATAGATACTATTTTCCTCTCTGCTTTAATTATACCACGAATACTAAATATTATTATTTTTTTATATATATTAATATTTATAATCTTATATTCATATATATATATTAATGAGAAGTCCATAATAAAAGAAGGGGGAATAAGTATGAATTATAAAAAATTAGAAACATTAGTACTAATGGCAAAAGAAGATAATAAAGAAGCTAAAGAAGAAATCATTGCTTTTTTCAGACCACTAATACTAAAAACTTGTAAAAATACTTTTATCCCAGGCTACGACTTTAATGACTTAGAAAGCGAATGTTGTACAATCCTATTAAAAGCAATAAAACTTTATAATCCAAGTAAACAAGCCTTTGCAGGCTATGCTAAAAGAGCCATAATAACTAATCTTTACTATATCGGTAGACAGTCTAAGCTTAATGAAAAAACTAATCCACATGTTAATTTAACTTTTGATGGTGATTTGGAAACTCTAAATCTTGAAGCTAATGACGATCCACAAAAAGAAGTTATGGACAAGGTACAAAAAAGAGAATTAATACAGGCACTTCAAAGCCTTAATAAGGATGAGAGAGATTTAATACTAAATGTGTTTATCAAAAAAATTCCATTAACAGTTTATGCAAAAAATAATAATTTAAAATATGCCAAAGCATATTCAATAAAACTAAAAAGTCTTGCAAAACTAAGAAATTTTTTAAAATAAGACCCACTAGCACAAATGAATATTTTATGTTATCCTATTAAATAATATGTAAAGTGAGGACAAACATGACTAAGGGAAAATTTATTATTACTATAGTATTATCAATATTATTAATAGGTTGCTGTTTAATTTTAAGAACATTTGATAAAACAACATACTATGAAAAACAAGTTACTAAAAACAGTACACAATACAAAACGTTTACACTAACAAATGCAGAAATTGAAACCTCAAAAGACATTATAAGTAAAAGTAAAATTGCATTAGAAAATTTAGATTTTGTATCTGCATTAAAAAATACAAATCTTTATGATGAAACTTCTCATTATTATTCTGTTATGATGGACATGGTTTCAAAATATAATTTTAAAAATTTTGATGAAGCAATTATGGATTTCTCAAAAAGTATGAAAGACGTAATGCAAAAAAAGAAAATTTCATTTACTGATTATGTCTTAAAATATGATTCAAATAATAACTTTTTTGCAAATTTAAAATTATACTTTGGAAAGGTAGGTACTGACGAAAAGGCAAATCTTTCTATAATAAAGCTTGACACATCTCTAAAGATTAATATAGATTCTTTTGATTTAGTCACACCTTTGTCAGTATCAAACTCAGGCCTTTCGTTTCAATTTTTAATAGATTACTGGGAAAAGACCTACCTATCATCTAGGTAGGCTTTTCTTTATTGGAAACTCTGCTATAAACTTAGTAGTACCATTTTCACTTTCTGCATATATTGTCCTCTTGCTTCCTTAAGTATAGATAATCCGTCTCTTTTAGGAAGCATTATATCTAAAATTACTAAATCATATATATCTGTAAGCATATAATCTAGTCCATCATCACCGTCAAATACCCTATCGACTATATAATTATTTATTATTTTATCATATGAAACTTAAAATAATATTAAAATATCGCTTAAATAATGCTATAATATACAAGAAATATATAAATAAAGGGAGAGAATTTTCATGCTAAAACAAAATTCTGGTAATAAAGCTTTAACCAAAAAGAAATTTAATTTATCAATATTACAACTAAGTATATTAATTGGTATTTTTGCTTTTATAGTTATTTATCTTGGTTTTTCAATTTATTTTAAGAATCATTTTCTATATGGCTCTGAAATAAACAATATAAATGTTTCTTGTAAAACTATAGATGAAGCTAATCAGCTACTTCATAATTCTACAGAAAAATATGAATTAACTATAAATGGTAGAAATAATCAAACTGCAAAAATTACTGCAAGTGATATTAATCTAAAATATAAAGATAATAACAAAATAGCTGAGTTTAAAAATGCTCAAAATCCATTAGCTTGGATAGTATCTATCTTTTCAAAAGATTCTAATGAAATTCAAGATTGTATCACATATGACACAGATGCTTTAAAGAAACATTATGATTCCTTATCAATATTTTCTAATGAAAATATGACAGAACCAAAAAATGCAACCATTATAAAAGAAAATGGTGAATTTATTATTAAAGAAGAGGATTTAGGTAGCAAAATAGATAAGGACAAGCTTTTTTTAGCTGTTGAGGAAGCTATAAAAACTGAAAAACAATCACTTGATATTGAAGAAAGCGACTGCTATATAAAACCAGAAATCACTTCTACATCTGACAGTATTCTTAATGCAAAAAATAATTTAGACAAGTTCTCAAATGTTACTATAACATACAATATTAGAGGTAATACAGAAACTCTAGCACCTGAAAAAATAAAGGAATGGTTAGCTATAGATGATAAGTTAAACATTAATATTGATGATAAAGCAGCAACTGACTATGTACAAAGCTTAGCTAATAAATATGATACATCAGGTGGTACTAGAACTTTTAATTCAACTGAGAGAGGACCAATAGAAGTTTCTGGTGGAAGCTATGGATGGAAAATCAATGTTAAAGAAGAAACACAGCAATTATTCAAATTAATAAGAGACGGAGAAAATGTTACTCGTGAACCAATATACTCAATAAAGCCTTCAACTACTTCTGGTAATGAAATCGGAAATACATATATTGAAATAGACTTAACAAAACAATACTTATGGATGTATGTTAATGGAAACAAGGTTGTAGAATCTGATATTGTCTCTGGAGATGCTTCTGGAAAATATTCAAGTACTGAAAACTTTGAAACTCCTTCTGGTACATACTATATTTATTATAAAGAACCAAATGCAACATTAAGAGGAGTGGGTTATGCAACTCCTGTCGCATATTGGATGCCCTTTAATGGTGGTATAGGACTTCACGATGCTACTTGGAGAGGACCAAATGATTTTGGTGGTGAAGTATATAAAACTCCGGGTATGGGTGGTTCTCATGGTTGTATTAATCTTCCACTTGATGTGGCTGCTACTATATTCCAAAATGCTTATTCTGGTCTACCAGTAGTTTGTTACCGTTAAAAGAGGTTTGTCGCATAATCTGCGACAAACCTCTTTTTTGTATCTATTTATTTTTTTCTCGATGTAATATATCATAAATTGATGGTACTACAAACAATGTAAGAATTGTCGCATAAATAAGTCCTGCAATTGTAACTATAGCCATTGGTTGTCCCATAACTGCACCTGTTCCAATTCCTAATGCCATTGTAGATAATCCAAGTATTGTTGTAACTGCTGTCATTAATATTGGTCTTATTCTTGTTTTTCCTGCTTTAATTAATGCTTCCCTCTTAGGTATTCCCTCTTCTATAAGCTGATTTACATAATCAACAAACACAATACCATTATTAACAATAATACCTGCAAGTATTAAAAATCCAAGCATTGAAACTATGCTTAATTCTTTTCCAGTAATCAACAGTCCAATTATACCTCCTGTAAATGCTAATGGTATAGTGAATAATACGATAAATGGAGATAATAACGACTGGAATTGTGATACCATTATTCCATAAATAAAAACTATTGCTAATATTATCATATATATTAAACTTTCTAATACATCTTTTATCTGTTTATTTTCACCCTCTATACTTATAGAATAACCCTCAGGCACCTTATATTCTGCTAATTTCTTTTCAAATTCTTTACTTACAAGCCCTATATTATGATTTTCATCAATCTGAGCTGTAGCGTTAAGACTTCTAACCTGTGAAACATGGTTTATCACATTAAGCCCTTCTTTATCCTCAACTCTTGCTATATCTTTAAGCTTTACCTCTTTTTCATTTCCTTGAATATCCTTATAATTAATTATATAATTTTCTAACTCTGATTTTTTAAGTTTATTCTTACTATCTTCTTTTACAACAACTGCATATTCTGTCTCATTAATATTCAAATTTGTAGAGGATACTTCTGTTTTTAAAGCCTCTGCGATATATTGATAAACTTGTGCTACTGTAAGTCCCTTAGCACCTGCCTTGTTTTTATCAACAATTATACGAGTTTCTAAGTTAGCCTCTTCTAATCCATCTGAAACATCTTTTGTTCCCTCAGTATCTTTTAAAATACTTGCAACATCTTTTGAAATTTCTTTAAGTTTATCTAAATTATTCCCTTTAATAACCACAGATATTCCTGAACCTGTTAAAGCTGACATATCCATCGTTGATGTATTTATAGATAATTTACAATTAATATCTGCCGTTTTATCTTCTATCTGCTTTTTAATTTCCTCATTTGAATACTCAGAATCTGGATCTATTATTATATAATACGAAATCAAATTATCGCCTGAATTTCCACCTAAAGATAATCCCATTTCATTTGATACATCTGATTGTACTGCACCTATTGTTTGTATATCTTCTATCTGTAACACCTTATCCACTACTTCATCACTAATAGCTCTAACTTCTTCCTTAGTCATTTCTTCATCTAACGGAATTAAACTCATAGTCATTTGATTTAAAGTCATATTAGGAAAGAATGCTGTTCCCATATTAAATGTAATATAAACACTAAAAACTAATAACAATACTATAACTGACAAAAACTTAAACTTATTCCTTAATACTTTTTCCAATAGTTTACCATATATATTAACAAATTTATTAAAATATTTATTTTCCTTCTCCTTATCTTTCTTAAGCATGATAGATGCCATAGCAGGTACCGCTGTAAGAGCAATAATCAAACTAGCAAAAAGTGAATATGCTATTGTAAGACCCATATCTGTAAATAATTGCCTTGATATTCCTTGTGTAAATACTATTGGTAAAAATACACATACAGTCGTAAGAGTTGAAGCTACAATTGCACCACCTACCTGTTTTGCACCTTTAACTGCTGCCTCTTTAATATCACATCCTAGAGTTCTAAGCCTAAATATATTCTCAATTACCACAATACTATTATCAACTAACATTCCAACTCCTAATGCTAATCCAGATAAAGATATTACATTTAAATTTACATTACTAAAATACATTAAAACTATGGCAAACATTACACTTACAGGAATACTTATGCCAACAATTAGTGTTGTCTTTATATTCCTCAAAAATAGGAATAAAATTATAATTGCAAGTATTCCGCCTGAAATTAAGTTATTAATTACAGAATCAACTACTATTCCAATATATACACCTTGATCATATAATTGTGTCAAGTGAACTCCATCTATTTTATTATCTAATTCTAATATTTTTGCATTTATAGCTTCTGATACTTCTGCTGTAGATGTTCCACTTTGCTTTTGAAATGATAAAACAATTCCATTATTGCCATTTATCTTAGCATACATACTCTCTGCATTATCAGTTTCAACAATATCTGCCACTTGATATAGATGTATGTCTTGCAATCCTTCAAGCTCCATATTAATTAAAACTAAATCTCTTAGCTCATCAATTGATGCAAATGTGTCTCCAACCTTAACTATTGTTTTTGAATCCTCATTCTGTTCAATATATCCAGCTGGCATAGAGAAATTACTTGCAGTTATAAATTTACTTATCATATCCTTTGTAATTATTCCAGATAAATTAGCTTTTTTATATGCCTCTTCCCTCTGCTTTTCAAACTCCTCTGTTGCCTTTTCAAGCTCCTTTTCGCCTTGAGATATTTCCACTGAAGCCTTGGTAAGTTCCTTTGTCAAAATAATTTTTGCATTTTCTATTTGAATTTTACTGTCAGCTATACTTGAAAGCTTTTCTTCAAGCTGTTTTTTCTGAGAATCAATAATATTAATTCCTGTATTACAACCCTCTATTCCATCATTAAGCCTTTTAACTAATTCTTTTTCTTTTTCACATTGTTTTATACATAATTTATCTTGAAGTTTTAATAAAACATCTATACTTTCTTTTTGCTTTTTTAAATTATTTAAAGTTTCAGTTAACTCACTTCTCTTAGCCTCCATCTGACTAATTCCTGCATTAATCTGCTTTTCTCCATCAATAAGCTTTGCTTCTGCATCTAGCAATTCCTTTGTTTTACTATTACCCTCATTTTCAAGATTTTTCTTCCCCTCACTAAGTTTAGACTTTCCATCTTCAATCTTTGTCTGTGCTTCTGCAAGCTTAGAATCTACTATCTTTAATATCTTATCATTAAGCTCATCAATTTTATCTTGATTTAAATTTATTTCAACTGTTTTTTCAATAATTCCTGTACCTTCTACTGATGCAACATTTGTTATTTTTTCAAATTCAGGAATAATTTCCTCTTTAACTTTCTTAGAAAGCTCCTCCTGACTTGCACCATCAATATCTACACTAATCATCATAATTGGAAGCATATCTGGATTAATCTTAAGAACCATAGGATTTTGTACACTTTGGTCAAACTTTCCCTTAACCAAGTCAATTTTACTATTAATTTCTATAAGTACACTATCCATATTAACATTCTGTTCAAACTCAAGCATTATTGTGCTTACATTTTCATTTGATGTACTATTTACATTTTTTATACCACTAGTAGTTGCAAGTATTGATTCTAAAGGCTTAGTAACATTGATTTCTACTTTTTCAGAACTTGCTCCTGGATAAGCTGTAGTAACAATAACATATGGAAATTCCATGCTTGGCAATAAATCTGTGGTCATTTTATTAAATGATATAAATCCAAGAATAATTATTAATATTACTGCTACAAATATTGTTAATGGTTTTTTTACACTAAATTTAGATATCATCTTTCTCCCCTTTTCCCATCAATGATGAACATTATGACTCCAAAAGTCAATATAATTACAGCAAACCATAATGCCTTCTCATTAAAATAATTACTTAATAATGCTCCTACTGCAGCACCAACTGCAAATAAAAAAATTATTACATAAAGTCTTAATGCTTTCTTAATAGCTACTGCATCTTTATTTTTGCAACCAATATATAAATTTTCTGTTGCAGTTCTTAAATTACCTGTACACATAGTTGTGCAATATGGTGAGTCAACTAGTTTTCTAAAAGAATTAATCTGAACTGATGATATATATGAAATAATAACTACGATAACCCTTTTATGCAAGTCATATGCAAACAAGGATAATATTGCTAATATAATTATTTCTAATACTAGAATTAACTCTTCCGACTTATAATTTATTTTATCATTATTTTTTATGTATGCTGATGTCAATATACCCAAAAAACAAGATATTATAGGTAATAAAGCAAAAATTGCTTTTTCAAAATCTAATTTTGAAATGGCAATTCCCAATATGGCAATATTACCAGTTTGTGCATTAGCAAATACACCATCACATACTATATAAGAATAAGCTTCTAAGAATCCACCAGCTATTGCAAGTATAGCACCAAGTCTCATAGACTCCTCTGTTACTTTATACTTAAAATACTTATTATTAATTTTTTTTAGTACTTCCATTATTTTCTCCCATTTGAATTGTTAAACTAAATAATATTATACAACAAAAAAGAGCAAATTAAAAACTTGCCCTACAAATATTTCCTAACTAATTCTATTAAATCCCTATTTTTATTATTAGCCTCTCCTTCACTTGTTAATAGTTGAAGAGGATTTATTAAGTCCCTTAATTTTGAAAGACTATACCAATTTTCTGGAAGCTTAACTACTGCATACTTATTATATACTTTTTCAAAAACTTCTATATAATTCTTAGAAAATTTCTCTTCTTCCCTAAAAAACTGCCCAATATCAGCTAAAATATGTCCATAATTACAAAATTCAAAATCAGTTATATAAACTTTATTATGCTTATCAATCATTAAATTTGATAGCTTGAAATCTCCATGAATTAATGAATTATACTTATTGATTTCAATTATATCTTTATATCTTTTCTTTAGCATTTCTTTTATTTCAAAAACAATCTTATCTCCAAGTCTTTCACTACAATTCTTATTATCTAAAAATAAATCATACCACTTCTCAAAAGGAGGATAATCTAGTTTAATAAATTCATCATTAACTGTATGATTATGTATTACTGATAAAGACTTAGCACATTGAATCATAATATTTAAATTTATATCTTTAGTTTGAAGTGACTCTGCCTCAATATATTCATACACCAAATATTTTTTATCATTTTGATTTCTCACATATAAAAGCTTTGGCATATTAATCTCATCCTTTATTAGATTAAATGCAGCAACTTCATTTTGATATCCCTTACTAATCCTTAAAAAATAAGTATTATTTTTTGTTGAAACCTTATAATTACTATTTCTAAGTCCTATATTTACAGGCTCTAATTTAACTACCTCTTCACCTAATATAATCCCAGCCTCATTTAAGCTGAGATTATATATTGGGCTTTGTCTCTCCCATGTTTCTTCCATAGTAATTAAAAATTTCCTTTATATAATTTATTTCTAATTTCAGCTAAAGAGAAATCCTTTAAAAGCTTACCATCTTTAAATACAGGTTTTAATAAATTATCCTTTAATTCTTCCCTATCCTTTATCTTAAGCTCATCTTTATATAGAATATCATCTACATCTCTATATACATAACATATCCCTTTTTGAGACTTTTTAAAGTTATCTGTATCAGTTTTTGGAGCTTTAAAGATAAATCTTTCTTCCCCTTCTATAACAGCATGAGTTGCCTTAAGTGCAAATCCAAAAGTATCTCTAGTATTAAATTGATAAGTATATGAACCAATACCAAAAGTACAGTTATTTACTGCAAATCCCTTCTTTTTAAGACCCTCACATATACTTTGGCATCTTTCAACTGTAATGCTATCCCCATATATTGTACCAATATGCTTATCTAAAACCTTATATCCCTTTGAATTTACTTCTCCACCAAATATATCCCAAAGTAATTCTACAGTTCCCTTTCTTTCAGGTGTACCTTCAGGCGCTGCATCATCTCCGCATATTATTTTCACAGGATCTCCACTGTCTCCCCTTATTACCACTTTGCCATCTCTTGCCATAATTTTATCTTTTATTTGTGGTAATATATTAGTTATTAAATTCCAATAATCATAAGTATCAGAAACAATACTTAATACACCAGTTGGAAATACTTCTGTTATTAGCCTTGTATATGCTCTTAACTCGTCCTGACCATAGCTACACATAACACTATGTTCAGTTGAAGGTGTACCAAGTCCTACTACCTCCTTATCAACATCAGCATTATAATATTTTTCTAAAAACATTATTGATGGAATAGTTGCTGTTCCTGTAAATGATAGTAAATGTCCACAACTACTAATTTCTGCACTTTCAAGAGAACTAAAACCTCTCATTGAAAAATCTCCGCAAGCTTTATTTATAACTCCATTTTCTACTGTTTCATCAAAATATTTAGTAATTATTTCTCTGTATCTATATGCTATTGTAGCACTTGTCATAGGCTGCCATATATGACAGCTCATAAGGGTTTCTAAATAGTTTACAAGCCAAGCAAAATCCTTATGAGTATTAGTAATTTCTATCATTGGTGTCTTTATATTTACTCTTTCTCCCTCTTCAATAGCCCTAATTTCAATTGGAAGATATCCTAAATCATGTAATTTTTCAATATGCTTAGTATCTGCTGCTAAATCTCCCATAGTTTTTGAAATTATTCTTTTATACTCATCTATTACCTCTTTCTTGTCCTTATTAAAAAAGTTTTCATTAAAATAATCAATTAAATACTTCTTTAAAAATGGTTGAAGTCCAAACATAACTACCTTATCTATATTTTCTTTTCTAGACATTCTAGGTGTCCAATAGCTAAAAAGCTTTGTCATATTTTCTGCATAACATAAATGATGTATTGTTTTATAAAAATCTGTTAATAATAATGGATTTGCCATACCAATCACCCCCTATCTAATAACTTTAACCTGTAAAGATTCTATTACATCTAAAGCCTTATCGTGTAATGCATCCTCAAAGCTTGCACAAAGAGTACCATCTACTGTAATATTCGCATTAACAAATGTTGACTGAAAAGTTACTACATTACTAATAACACACATATTGGTAACTATTCCCACCATCTCAATATCAGTAACATTTCCTAATTTATTTTTTAAATCCATCATATCTTCTGGTGAAATACCAAATGCTTCTTTACATATATGCACTGTGTTTTCATTAAAATTGATAGAATTTAGCTTAGTACCATATAACTTATGCCCCTCAGTTCCCTTGATGCAATGCTTAACTGGTAAATTAATTCCTTCTCTTGTTTCTAAATAATTATCATAATGCGTATCATAGGTAAATACCACCTTATCCCCATTATCTAAATACTCTTTTACTTTATTATATATCCCTTCTT
Source organism: Clostridium sp. (assembly GCA_022767515.1). GTDB lineage: Bacteria > Bacillota > Clostridia > Clostridiales > Clostridiaceae > Clostridium. The sequence goes on along the minus strand of JALENK010000106.1, from coordinate 4,127 downwards.
CTAAAGTCTCTGCCTTCTTAAATCCTAATGCTCCATCCACAAAATCCTTTTGATAATCAACCACCACTAATACCTTACTCATCTTTATCTCCTCCTAATTAATCTTAACCACTACTAATTTTTCATGCTTTTTTGTCAATATACTATCTGTTGTAAATACATTTTTAATTAAATCCGTCTTTAAAATATCACCTTCAAATATTGTGTCCTCACAATGAGTAACTACTAAATATATATCTTTTGCGCCCATTTCCTTTAACTTTTTTGCGGTAAGCATAAATGTTCCACCTCTTGAACATAAATCATCAACTATTATTGCATTAAAGCTACCTTCCGGATTCTTTCCTGTTATTTCTAATGATTTTATATTACCTGTTTTAAAATCTCTTTCCTTATTTGCAGTTAGTATGTTATCATAGTTTATTTGCTTTGAATATCTCTTCTGAGCTCCTGCATCTGGATATACCACAAATAGCTTTTCTTGCTTTTTGGATAACTCCCTAATCATATTTCTTGCCATTTCAGCAGATTTATTTACAACTCTAACTCTATCTATAAGTGCAACTGATACATCTGAATGAGGTTCATAAACATCAACTACATTGAAATTTAATGAATTTATTACCTGACAAAAATACTTTAATGTAAATAGTGCTATCCCTTCAGTTCTATCCATTCTGCTATATGGAATATATCCTATTTTTAAGCTTGCACTTTGATTATTTTCATCTAAATATTTCTTAAGAAACACAAGATGCATTATATCTTCGTCTCCTTGAAATTTTAGCTTTATTATATTTTGCTCCTTTATATTCAACTCCTGAGTATTTATAAATGTTTCTCCGTTTGGAAATTTTTTAATTTCTACTAATTTATTATTTAAATATATCATACAGGATACCTCCTAAAAATTATGTTCCCAATTTTCATTAAACTTAAACATTTTAGCTGGCCTATACGGCTTTCCTTCAATCTTTTCATCTGTTTCTATTATGATATTTCCAAGCTTTCTTCTAAAATTTTGAATTTCTTTTCCCATAATTCCTTCATAAACATTTTGAAGTTCCTTAACAGTAAAAAGTCTTGGCACTAAATTAAATGCAATCTGTGTATATTCAAGCTTATTTCTTATTCTATCTATTGCCATACTCAATATCTTATAATGATCAAATGCCAAGCTATCAGTCGATTCTTCCTCAATAAACTTGAATTCAATATCTTTTTTTCTACCTAAATCACTTGATACACATTCAGTTATTTCATACTTAATCTTAATATCTTCAATTTCGGATTTTAATGAAAGACTCCATACTTTAATATTATTTTCATTACTAATTAATTCTTTATCAATCCAAAACCATAAATTTTTAAGTTTACTATTTTTCTGACTTCGTTTAATTTTATCCTTTGAAATTAAAGCTAAATTAGCAATACTTATTACTCTTGTTCTCACATCTCTATCTACATCACCAAATGTATACAGCTGCTCAAGATATACATCCTTAACTCCTGTTTCTTCTTCTAGCTTTCTCCTTGCTCCCTCTTCGATATCTTCCTTTATACCAATAAATCCACCAGGAATTGCCCATTTATTAAGATAAGGATGTTCATCTCTTTTAACTAATAAAACTTGCATTCCCTTTCTTGGAACCTTTCTTATATTTTCCTCAATTTTGTCCTCTGTTGTAATAATAATTACATCATTTGTAACACTAGGTCTTTCATACTTATTTATATCATAATTTTTTAAAAATTCTTCTTCAGATATCACACCATCACCTACTTAGTATCAATTTGATATTATGTAATTATAATATACCATCTTTATCAATTTGTAAAGTAGTTTTTAAACTAAAAAGCAGTTAATTTTTTAAATCAACTGCTTTAAAATTAGTAATAGCAAATTATAGGTGTTCCAACCTTAATCTTTTCATAAATAGTCTTTGCTAAATTATATGGTGCATTAACACATCCATGTGAACCATTAGTTTTATATATTTGTCCACCAAAACAACTTCTCCATGAAGCATCATGAATTCCTATTCCATAATTAAATGGCATCCAAAAGTTAACAAAAGATGCATAGTTATCTCCTCTAAGGGTAGCATTTTTCTGTTTAAAATCTAGCTTGTACACACCACTTGGAGTTGCACAACCATTCATTAAATTTCCAGTAACCACATCCCCCTCTGTTATTAACCTTCCATTTTCGTAAAACCACAGATGTTGCTTAGATAAGTTAATTTCTACATAAGTATTCCCTATATCATTTTGATTTGCAACATTTGCTGACTGTTCAAAGCAAAACTCTTTCTCAATTCCCTTTCCTTCTTCTAATAAATTAATAATTGAATTTGCTTCATCCTCTGTATCTATTTTCCATCCATAATCACCACCACTAACTTTAACTATTTTATTTTCTGCTGTTTTAAACTGCCTTTCAATACCAACTGTATCAAACATCTTTGCAATTTCCTTTACTTTTTTAAGTACTGCATCTTTACTAATACTAACATTATATTTCGTATCTACATTTATCCACTTACTTATAATCTTTTTATCAATTGTATACTTTTTATTTATAAAATTATAATTAATGCTTGTATCTAAATATCTTTTTATAATACTTTGTGCTTCTAAAATCTTTGAAGATGTTGATGTATACTTTGGAAACATATAACATTCATCCGATATAAAAATTTTACTTTCTCCCTCTTTAATTGCATTTACAATTTCATTTTTTATTTTATTTTTATCTACCTTATTTCCTAATATCTCATCAACAATTTTAACCTCACCATTATCTATTTCAATAATTGCATCTTTAGATTCAACTATATTTTTACCATTAAAAAAGCAAAGCTTATTTATAATATCATCTAATTTGCTTTCATTAAAATTTATGCCATCCCTATCCTTTGATGAATGGTCTATAAACAGTGTGGTTATCCACATTAATGGATTTTGATTCTCCTTCATCTCTTCAACAGTATTTTTAATATTATAATTTAAATCTATATCCTTCCCCAATATCGTATCTTCTATATTATCTCTACCAATTATGGTTAAACAATAGTTTTTCGAAATACTTTCTACTTCTTCATCTACCTCTTCTAAAGTTTTTCCTGAAATACTTATGCTATTTATCTGGGAACCAAAATAAAAATGATTAATAAAATACAACGAAACCAGCATATAGCATCCAATTACTGCAAATAGTATAATAATACCAATTTTGAATATCTTTTTTCGATTCTGCATTATATCCTCGCCTCCACGATTATATTATATTCTTCTAATAATGCAGTATCTGTCATAATATTGTACCTGTTTATCAAAATCGTATTCTTTTTTATTTCAAATTAAGTCACAATATATAAAATTTCTGTAACAAATAGCAAATAATAAACATATCATTTCTAAAATATGATAATATATTTATGTAATACAAAAAAATATAAGGAGAGAATGATTGATATGAATACAAGAGTAGAACTAAAATTTAAAGCTAAAGAACAAATAAAAGGTAATATTGCTATGCTATTTCTCTGCCTTTTAGTAATTAATGCAATTACAGTAGCACTTAACTTTATTCCAATTGCAGGTCAGATAGCATCAGTATTAATAACTCCAGTTTTATCCTATGGATTAGTAAAAGTTTACTATGGATTAAGTAAAGGAGAACCTGTACGAGTAGAAAAGATATTTGATGGATTTTCTAATTTTTCGAATATATTTCTTGCTAATTTTTTAGTAGGACTATTTACTATTTTATGGTCAATTCTATTAGTAGTACCTGGAATAATAAAAGCATACTCTTATTCAATGGTTAATTACATCTTATGTGATAATCCTGAAATGTCAGCAATGGATGCTATAAAAGAAAGTCAAAGAATTATGCAAGGGCATAAAATGGATTTATTTGTTCTTCAATTATCATTTATTTTGTGGATATTAATGGGAATTGTTACTTTAGGAATAGGTTATATATATGTAATACCATATATGCAACAAACATTCGTTAATTTTTATAATAGTATCAAAGAACCACAAGAAGAGAAAATTCAATACAATCTATAAAAATCTTTTTTTGTGAGGCTCAATTCGTAATAAAAGGGATAAGTAAA
>JALENK010000095.1 GCA_022767515.1 Clostridium sp. | reverse complement strand
ATATCAAATGTTAGTAGTAATAGATTTTCTATTATCAAAGCAGATACGTTGAAAAAGGAATGAAACCTAAAGTTTTATATATTTTTTATAAACTTTTATAAGTTTTCAGTAACGGAAAATAAGTTTGTATCAGATAATAATATAAAGAGTATCTGTCAGGTAAAGCTACCTAAGCAATATATTAAAGGGGCAGAAGAAAATATGAAGTTAATAATTAAGGGTATAGGTGGATTTTTTGTAAAGGATGATGGAAATTTTGATACTATTATAAAGTAATGATAATACTACTGATAAAATTTTCTTTAAAGCACAAAAGAGCACAAAAGATGCAAATGGCTCAGAAACAGTGGTACAAAACTTTGATTTTGATGATAATATGAAATATGTATATACAATACAAACTAAAAGTAAAGATGAACCTAATATAGCAGTAGTAATTAAATATGATAGAGAAACTGGTAAATGTCTATCGCATGCAGAATTAGAAGATATAGGACATGCTGAATCTCTTGAAGTAATAAAAACATATTCAAATGGAGATGTTCAAATGATAACTACATCATCTTAATAGTAAAAAATGCACTTATATAGGTATCTAGGTGCATTTTTGTGATATAATAAAAGATAATTTTATTAGACTCCAAGCATAATGTGAAGGGAGAATTCGTAGTGCATTTTGTAAAAGCAAAAGGAATATTATCTCAAAATAATGGAATGAACTTATATCGTGGCTGTCTACATGGTTGTATTTACTGTGATTCTAGGAGTAATTGTTATCATATGGAACATGATTTTGAGGATGTAGAAGTCAAAGAAAATGCAATAGAATTATTAGAAGATGCTTTAAGACGTAAAAGGAAAAAATGTATGATAGGTATGGGTTCAATGACAGACCCATATATCCCATTAGAAATGGAGCTTGGTAATGTTAGAAAAGCATTATTATTAATAGAGAAGTATGGCTTTGGGTTCTCTGTTATTACTAAGTCAAATCGTATTTTGCGAGATATTGACCTATTGAAAAAGATAAATGATAAAAGCAAGTGTGTTGTGCAGATGACTTTGACCACTTATGATGATGATTTATGTAGAAAAATAGAACCTAATGTATGTACAACAAGTGAGCGTTTCTATGTGTTAAAGAAAATGCGAGATGCAGGGATACCTACTGTAGTATGGCTAACTCCAATACTTCCATTTATTAATGATACCAAGCAAAATATTTCTAAAATATTAGATATGTGTATTGAAGCAAAGGTATATGGCGTTATTTGTTTTGGTATGGGATTAACACTTAGGGATGGAAATAGGGAGTATTTTTATAGTCAATTAGATAAATTGTTTCCTAATATGAAGGAAAGATATATCAAAACCTATGGATACCAGTATATTGTAAGTAGTCCAAAACATCATCAATTATTCGAGTTATTTCACAAAAAATGTCAAGAAAATGGAATTGTACATAATAATGATGAAATATTTCGTTATCTGTCTAAATATGAGGAAAAACAAAAAATAGAGCAATTAACCTTATGGGATTACTGATATAATCCTACATTATATTGAATTATAGTAGAGATTAATAATATGTACAGAAAATAAATAGAACTATCCAACTTTAATAATAATTGGATAGTTTTTCATTTACATTTATTAATTCATTATGAAAAGTATTTAAATGACTGCATACAGAAATTTTGTAGCCATCAACACATTCATATTCATGAAAATAATAGTTAGAATTATTAAGATTTTGAGACACCGTTATATCATCATCTGTAATTGAAATTTCAAAGGAATTAAGAGGAAGGGACATCCCGAGTCCTGTGATTTTCATAAAGCTTTCCTTTAAAGTCCATAAAAGGTAAAAAGCATCCTCTTGATTCTTAGAATTTTTTATATATTCATATTCTGAATTTAAGAAGAACTTCTTTGCTATATTAATGTCTATGGGTGATATCTTTTCAATATCGCAGCCAACCTCTTTACTTGAAACAGCACAGATAACTTTGTTATTTGAGTGTGAAACATTAAAATGAATGTCTTTGTATTCACTAAATGTAGGTTTTTCATTTTCGCCAAGTGAATATGTCATATTTTTTTCAAAAAGATTAAATTCCCTTAGCATAACATCAATAAGTACTCCAGCACCAAGACTTAAATTTTTATCCTTTCTAAATCTAAAGCGCTCTATCTTTTCCTGCCTATAAGATGATAGGGCAGAATATAATTTATTGTAAATATAATCATCATTTAATATATCAGTATCTAAAATATATACCTTGTTTTCCATATTTTTCTCCTTATAAATAATCTATTTTAAATATATCACATTAGCTGAAATTTAAGAATATTCTACAAAAAACTTTTATTGTGTTATAATATATAGAAATATATCGGGAAAGGAGTTTTACTATAGAACTATGAATAAGAATACAAAAATAAGTTTAAAATATGGCTTGATAACAATGGCATTATTAGCATTAATTGATTTTATCGCTATGTATATATTCATGCCATCATTAAATTTTCAGGGTAGGGGAGCATACATATTAGTAGCAATAAATTTAGTTATTTTAGTAATAAGTATTGCTATGTATAAAGAAACCTTATTAATTGAACAAGGTAGTAATAAATTAAATAAAGTAATTGGGGTTATTTATAAAGCAGTTACAATAATTTGTGGAGGCTTTATTATAGTAGCTTTATTACTTCCTTTAATCTTTAGTCCAATTTTTAATTCAAGCAAATTTGTATCAAGAATAGAATTAAATCAAAAGGAATTTAATGAAGTCATTCCAACATTGAAAGACATTAATAAAATACCATTGATGGATACAGAATCTGCAAAAAAATTAGGAGACAGAGTTATTGGTTCCTTATCTGATTTGGTAAGCCAATATAATGTATCTGATAAGTATTATACAATCTGTTACAAGGGACAAGTTGTAAAAATAGCACCACTTGAATATGCTAGCTTTTTTAAATATGAAAGCAATAAGAAAGATGGTATACCTGGCTATGTACTTGTAAATCCTGAAACAAATGAAGCTGAATTTAAAAGAGTAGAAGGCGGTATAAAGTATTCGCCAAGTGGTTATCTTCAGGGAAATCTAATGAGACAACTAAGATTTAAATATTTAGACAAAATTTTTGGAAATGTAACATTCCAAATAGATGATGATGATGTTCCATATTGGACAGTAACATGTATGGAATCAAATACTGTCGTTGGATGTTTAAAGCCATCTGAGGTTATAATTGTAAATGCTGTTAGTGGTGAAAGTGAAATATATAACATAGAAGATGTTCCAGAGTGGATAGACTATATTTATGATGGTGACACAGTAACAGAATTATATAACTCATATGGAAAGCTTAAAAACGGATTTTTCAATTCGTTATTTAGTCAAAAGGAATGTACACAAACAACAGATGATTTTGGTTACATAGTAAAGGACAATGATATATATGTCTACACTGGAGTTACATCAACACTTTCTGACTCTTCTAATTTAGGTTTCATCCTAGTAAATACAAGGACAGGCGAGTATAACTATTTTGAATGTTCTGGTGCTGAGGAGCATAGTGCTATGTCATCTGCTGAAGGTGTGGTACAAAACTATGGATATACTGCAAGTTTTCCTTCACTTGTAAATATACTTAATGAACCAACATATACTATGGTTTTAAAGGATAGTAGTGGACTTGTAAAGCTATATGCTATGGTAAATGTAAAAAATTATACTATCGTTGCAACAGGAGAAAACTTAAAAACTACCTTAGCTAATTACAAGAATCAGTTATTAAACTCTGGAAATAAGATGGAAGTTCATAATACTGATAACTTCGTTTCAAAGAAGATAACAATAGAGGAAATAAGAACTGCCATAGTAAATGGTAACACTATTTACTTTATTAAATTTGAGGATAAGTGGTATAAACAAAGCGTTGCAGATAATATAGATTTAGTTACATTAAATCAAAATGATAGTATAGAGATAGAATACAACAAGGAAAATGAAGCTGAAAAAATAATACCAATTTTAAAAGTTAAATAGTAAAATATAAAAAAATGTGTATCTCACCATAATAGGCGAAATACACATTTTTTATTCATTTCATCAACTTCCTTTTCATCTTGAGATTTGATAATTCTGTAAAGCCTTGAATAGTAAACTATAAGTATCGGCTCCCTCACCAAAACTGTCAAAATAAATGGCTCTAGTAAATTTTTTTTCAGAACAAAAAATACTTTGGATGTATCTTCTGGCAATTCACCTAAATCTGTTAATTCAATATAATCATCCATTGCAAATATTGTTTTCAATTTTGTTTTGTAATATTTCTTTTTGTATATATGCTGTTTTGTAAAAATAGCTTTGTTATCTAAAGAAGTATCTGCTTGTAAGGTTGTGGTATAACGGTATAAATATTCTTTGTGATAAAATACCATATCTAATTCAATATCATTGTAATCATAATGTTTTCCTTCTAATCGAAAATCTCCTAAGATAGAGTAACAACAATCTAAAAGTTCAAGAGCAGTTGTTTTGCCAGATGCGTTTTTGCCTACAAAAGCAAGTGTATTATATACATATAAATCCTCAGCAATTTTCTGAAGCTCATACTCTTTATCTTCAGTTGTTTTCTTTGATTTAGCTAAAAAGTTTATTTCAAAATTGAAATTAAAACAATAAAAATGTTTAAAAATAATCACAAAATATTATAGGTAACACTATTTACCCAATTTTAAAAGTTAAATAACAGTAAAAATATCGACATAACTTACATAATTGTGGGTTATGTCGTTTTTTTCTGGAATATATGACAGGAGGAATTTACTTTTTATGTGAATATTTATATGGTATAATTGAAGAGATAAATTAAGAATTTGCCTAACTGATATGTTAGAGATATATTGACAGTAACAAAATTATTATTAGGAGCCAGAGATAAAGAATGATTGATGAATTAGTATTTAAATGTGAAGATGTAGACCATGATTATGATTATCCAGAGAAATTTAAAGAGGTAGTTGATAAAATTGCTAACTATTTTGAAGAAAAATTAGGGATCTCTTTTGAAGAAGAAGAAAAAAACTATATACAGGCAATAGATATATATGATTGTTATTATATTTCATATATCGCACAGATGAAAGCTAATGGCTATAAGATGATAATTAGTGTGCCATTTGATCAGTTTGAGATAGTCGTAATAAATTCTGAGAAAGAAAATGTTATAGTGAAATACTGTGAGATAGATATTGAACAATATACACAGGAAAATCTTGATTCTATGAGAAATATCGTTATGGAATTTGAACAAGAATTTGATGCTTTATTGATGAAGTAAAATTTTTGAGAAGATAAATTATTACATAAAATTTAAATCCCTAAAACAGACAAATCCCAGTTTTGGAATTAAACAAATTTGAATTTAACGGAGAGAATGTAGATGAAAAAAACAGTAAAAATAGATATAACCATAATTATGTTCGTTAGTTTGATTTCTGCAATTTTATATATAGCTTTGGAAGGAATAATAATGGATTATGGACGTGAATTATCTAATCCATTACTTCTAAGATTTATGCCAGTGCTTGCAATTCAATTTGGAATGTCGGTTTTAGGAATCCTTATAGTTTTATTAAAGAATAAGGAAAGACTGTCTGATTATGGTCTGGTTAAGAAAAATGCAGTTAGTTCAATTATTGGATGTCTGCTGGTTTCAATACCAACTGTCGTATTTCTTTGGCTAACAAATGATATTCATGGATTTTTACCATTTCAGGGAATGTTTTTAACAAAAGAAATATTACATTCGCCATTTCCAATAAATGTAATTGGTTATCTTATAATTGCATTGGTTTGGGGATTGGGAGAAGGAATGTTTTATGTGGTGCTATCAAAAAAGATAAATACACTTAAACAACCTAAAAAGTTTTGGAATTTGGGAGCGTTTATTTGTGCATTGATAGCAATTGCCATTCATGGAATGATTGGTTTTGACATAAAGACAATAGTTGAGGCTATAGCAACATTTATTTTGATGTATGGCTCAATTATTGTTTATGATAAAACAAATAACGCATGGGGAAATATATTGATATTTTTTGTAATATGGAATGCATTATAGTTATTCGTAATATGTCAAACAAATT
>JALENK010000088.1 GCA_022767515.1 Clostridium sp. | reverse complement strand
TCGGGAATTTACGCCTTTTGAGTATTATATCAAATGTTAGTAGTAATAGATTTTCTATTATCAAAGCAGATACGTTGAAAAAGGAATGAAACCTAAAGTTTTATATATTTTTTATAAACTTTTATAAGTTTTCAGTAACGGAGTGCTATAAGAGATGAAGATAGAACCAAAAGAGATTGATACAAAAATATGTTATGACAATAGAGAATTATCTTGGCTGAAATTTAATGAAAGGGTATTAGAAGAAGCAGAAGATGAAAGTATACCATTTGGGGAAAGATTATTATTTCAAAGTATATATCAGAGTAATTTAGATGAATTTTTTATGGTTAGAGTAGGGTCTATATATGACCAAATGCTAATGGAATTAGCTCAGCTAAAACATAAAGAAATAAAAGAGTTATCTCGTGAAAATAAAACTCAAATGACTTGTAGTGAACAAATAGAGAAAATAGTGGAAAAGACTAGAGAATTAGGAGAAAGAAGAGATAAAAATTTTTTATCACTTATGAATGAAATGAAAAAATATGGTGTTCAGCTTTTAAGGATTGAAGACCTTAATGATTTTGAACTAGAAAAGATGAGAGAATATTTCATTAAGGAAATAAAGCCTTTAATATCCCCACAAATTATAGGAAAGAGACAACCATTTCCATTTTTAAAGAGTAAAGAAATATATGCTATTTTTATGCTTGAAACTAAAAAGGATAAGAGTGAGAAAAAAGATAAAATAGGAATAATTCCTTGTAGTAATGAACTTTTTAAAAGATTAGTTCCTATGCCAACTAATTTTAATAGATTTATATTATCAGAGGACTTAATTTTATATTTTGCTTCAGAAATATTTAAATATTATAATATTGAAAGCAAGGCATTAATACGAATAACTAGAAATGCTGATATTGATGATGAGTATTCAGAATATGATGAGGAAGAAGACTATAGAGAAGCAATGGAAAAGCTAGTTAAGTCAAGAAAGAAGTTAGCTCCTATAAGAATAGAGCTTTCTAATAAATTACCTCAAAATATAATGGAAAAATTGTGTGAATATATTGGTTTTGAAACAAGGGGTAATAAAAAAATAGATACTATATTTTATAATAAAGCACCATTAGATGTTTCATTTATGTTCACATTTATTAGTAGATTAAAGGAAAAAGAAGAATTATTTTTTGAAAAGAGAATACCTCAAAAGTCACCTAATGTTGATTATACAAGGAATATGATATCACAGCTTGAAGAAAAAGATATTTTATTAACTTATCCATATGAAAGGATGAAACCATTTTTAACATTACTTTCAGAAGCAGCAGAGGATGAGGAAGTTGTGTCAATTAAGATGACATTATACAGGCTTGCTAAAAATTCAAAGGTAGTAGAGGCATTAGTGGAAGCTGCTGAAAATGGAAAAGAGGTTCTAGTATTAGTAGAGCTTAGAGCAAGGTTTGATGAAGAAAGTAATATTTTATATTCTAAAAAATTAGAGGATGCTGGATGTAGAGTAATTTATGGATTAGAAGATTATAAGGTACATTCAAAATTATGTCTAATAACTAAAAGAAAAACTAGTAAAATTGAATACATAACACAAATTGGAACAGGAAATTATAATGAAAGTACAGCAGGGTTATATACAGATTATTCATTAATGACTGTGGATAGAAGAATTGGAGAGAATGCAGCAGAAGTTTTTAACGCATTGTCTTTTGGAACAGTACTTAATAAATCAGAAAGCTTACTTGTAGCTCCTAATTGTTTGCAAAATAAAGTTATAGAAATGATAGATGAAGAAATTGAACATGCTAAAAGGGGTGAAGAAGCATATATTGGAGTAAAGCTTAACTCACTAACAGATAAAAAAATAATTAAAAAATTTATTGAGGCTTCAAAAGCTGGAGTTAAGATTGATATGGTTATTAGAGGAATTTGCTGTCTGATACCTAAAGTAGAGGGTAAAACTGAAAATATAAGAGTAATAAGTGTGGTTGGAAGGTATCTTGAGCATTCGAGAATATATATTTTTGGAAAAGGTGAGCGAAAGAAAATATATATTTCATCTGCGGATTTTATGACTAGAAATACAGTTAAGAGAGTGGAAATAGCAGTTCCAATATATGATGAAGATATAAAAAATAAGATACAGAGGGATTTTGATATTTTATTATCTGATAATGTTAAAGCTAGGGAACAATATTCAGATGGTAAATATAGAAAAGTTGTAGCAAAAGAAAATGAACCTAAAATAAATGCTCAAGAGTTATTTTTTGAAGAAAGCTATAATAGGGCATTAATTAATGAGAGGATGGTGTAATAGATGAAAATAGGTATATTAACTAGTGGTGGTGATTGCCAAAGTTTAAATGCAGCTATGAGAGGGGTAGTAAAGACTTTAGCAGCAAATGTTAAGGAACTTGAAATAATAGGATTTTTAGAGGGATACAAGGGTCTTATGTATAAGAATTATAAAAAGCTTAATGCAGAAGATTTTTCTGGTATATTAACAAGAGGTGGTACTATACTTGGAAGTTCAAGACAACCGTTTAAGTTGATGAGAAAACCTGATATCAATGGAAATGATAAGGTTGAGCTTATGAAAGATACTTATATGGAATTGGGTTTGGATTGTTTAGTCATACTTGGTGGTAATGGTACTCAAAAATCAGCTAATATGCTTAGAGAAGAAGGATTAAATGTGGTTTCGCTTCCTAAAACAATTGATAACGATTTGTGGGGAACAGATATGACATTTGGTTTTCAAAGTGCTGTAAATATTGCAACTAATGCATTAGATTGCATTCATACAACTGCTGATTCTCATAGTAGAATATTTATTGTGGAGATAATGGGACATAAAGTAGGATGGGTTACATTACATGCTGGAATTGCAGGGGGAGCAGATGTTATATTACTTCCAGAAATTCCTTATGATATAGATAAAGTAGTAGATGCTTTAAATAAGAGAGAAAAACAAGGAAAGAAATTTTCTATAATAGCTGTAGCAGAAGGTGCTATTTCAAAGGAAGTTTCATTATTGACTAAAAAGGAAAGAAAGAAACTAGCTTTAAAATCAGTATATCCATCAATTGGATATGAAATTGCAGATAAGCTTAAGGAAAAAATGGGACAAGAAATTAGAGTTACTGTACCAGGACATACACAAAGAGGAGGTTCTCCTAGTGCTTATGACAGAGTGATATCAACTCAATTTGGAGTTGAGGCAGCAAAGCTTATTATGGAAAAGGATTATGGAAAAATGGTTGCTATGCAAAATGGTAAGGTCGTTGGAGTACCACTTGAAGAGATTGCAGGCAAGTTAAAGGTTGTAGAACCAGAATCAAATATAGTAAAGGAAGCAAAATTAATGGGAATTAGTTTTGGAGATTAGTTTTAAGCCAAAGATACTCGTTGTATATTACGAGTGTTTTTGGCTTAAAATATGGCTCAATTTTATCATTTAATTATATTTATTTATAAATTTATGATATAATCTACTATAAGTGATTAAAATATATGAAAGTGAAAGGTGATAAAATGAGTTTAGAAAAATTAGCAAACCTTATTTTCCCAGATGTAGATAAAGATATAAATTATTATTTAGAAAAGTATCCTAAGAGAAATCTAAAGGAAGGTGCTTTTGTTACTAGATATGCTCCAAGTCCAACAGGGTTTCAACATATAGGTGGAATATTCACAGCTTTAATTAATGAAAGATTAGCATCTCAAACAGGTGGGGTATTTTATTTAAGAATAGAAGATACTGACCAAAAAAGAGAGGTAAAAGGTGCTATAGAAGATACTATACATACAATGAATAATTATGGTATGAACTTTACTGAAGGAATGACAGGGGAAAGTACTGAAATTGGTGCTTATGGACCTTATAAGCAAAGTGATAGAAAGGAAATATATCATACATTTGCTAAAGAATTAATTAAAAGAGGTCTAGCTTATCCTTGTTTTTGTAGTGCAGAAAAATTAAATGAAGTTAGAGAAAAGCAAATGGCAGAAAAAGTTCTTCCTGGTTACCATGGGGAATATGCTACTTGCAGAAACTTATCTACAGAAGAAGCAATAGCTAAAATAGAAAATGGTGAGAGCTATATAGTAAGACTTAAATCACCTGGAAACATTGAAAATAGAGTAGAATTTAAAGATTTAATCAAAGGAGATTTATCTCTTCCAGAAAACAATATTGATATTGTTATTATTAAGTCAGATGGTCTTCCAACATATCACTTTGCACATGCTATTGATGATGGTTTAATGAGAACAACTCATGTAATAAGAGGTGAAGAATGGTTATCATCACTTCCAATACATCTTCAATTATTTGATATTTTAGGTTTTGATAGACCAAATTATGCACACATTCCTACAATTATGAAGCAAGATGGTGGCTCTAAGAGAAAGCTTAGTAAGAGAAAGGATGCAGAAAGTGCTGTAAGTTATTATAGAGAACAAGGTTATCCTGTAGTTTGTGTTATTGAGTACTTATTAAATATAATTAATTCTACTTATGAAGAGTGGAGAGAAGCTAATATAGATTCTGATTATCATGAATTTGAGGTATCATTAGACAAAATGAGTAAAAGTGGAGCATTGTTTGATATAATCAAGCTTAATGATGTAAGTAAGAATATTATTTGTAGAATAAAGGCTTCTGATGTTTATGATATGTATACTGCATGGGCAAAAGAATTTGATAAGGAAATGTATGATTTAGTTACTGCTGATGAAGCTAAATCAAAGGAAATCTTTAATATTGATAAAGAAGGACCAAAACCAAGAAAAGATTTTGAAAAATGGGATGATGTTAGAGCTAAGACATTCTTCTTCTTTGATAAATTATTTGAAGAGGATAAGAATATAGAATTACCTAAGAACATTGATATGGAAGAAGCTAAGAGAATCATCTCTATATATAAGGATAAATATACTTATGATGTTACTAATGATGAGTGGTTCAATGAGTTAAAGGAAATAGCAGTAGAGCTTGGATATGCAACAGATAGAAAGAAATATAAGAAGAATCCTGAAGAATATAAGGGAATGGTATCAGATGTTGCAGGTGCTGTAAGAACAGCAGTAACACATAGAACTAACACACCTGATTTATATACAATTATGCATATTATAGGCCAGGAGGCTGTAAATAAGAGATTTGAAGAGTTTATAAAATAATACAAATAGCTTGCTGTGATAATACTATTCAGCAAGCTATTTTTCACTAATAAAGGCATTAATGTGTTGATATATTTATGTTATAAGAATAGTTTGGAGGGTGATTAGCGGTTAAGAATGCCAAAAGTCTTAGTTTGCCATCAGTAACTGTGAAGTTAGCAACTACTAAGAATTTTGATTTTTGTAGTGAAGCAAATCCTAATGTTTCAGATAAGTGTTATATAAAAAATATATTTTCTTTACTTTCATATCAGAAAATAGAAAGACGATTGGAGTTTATAGCATTAAGACGTGGATTCTATGAGATAAATGATATTGATATTGTTTTTACTAATTTCTTTTGCAATAAGGAATTAACCAAAAGATTATTGAACTATGATTCTATTTATGTATTTCCAAAGATGATAAGTGTAAGGGAATTTCCTCAAAATTTGAATGTATTAATTGGAAATTTTATTTCTAGACAATTTATAAATGAGGACCCATTTGAATTTAGAGGAATTAGAGAATATCAACCATATGATAATTTTACCTCAATAAATTGGAAAAGTTCAGCCAAGATGAATAAGCTTATGGTAAATCAGAATTACTCAACATCATCATTAAAGGTATCACTTATTTTTAATACAGAATTAAACAATGAATATACAAAATTAGAGATTTTGGAGCATGCAATTAGTATAACAAGCTCTTTAGCTAAAAATTTTGTGGATAAGAATATAGTTATTAACTTTTTTTCAACAGGTGCGAGTGAGGAAGAGGCTAAACTTGTGGAAAACTTTGATTCATCCTGTGAACATTTATTTGAAATAAATAAAATTTTAGCAAAGACTGAGTTTAATAAACAGGATAATAACTGTATAGAGTTAGTGGAAAATGTAGATGCTAATAATTTAGTTATTTTAATATCTTCATATAGAAAAGATGATTTATGTGAGTGTTTTTCTTCTTTAGGTGATAATTTTGTGTGGATAATCCCATGTGAAAAGGATGAAAAATTTGAAGGAAATGTTAACAAGATAAAGAATGTAGTCAGATGGGAGATGAAAGAATGAATGTAAGGCTTATAGAAACCATTAGAGATATAATTGGTATGATACTTCAATTTCTGATTATATATTGTCTTGATATACTTATATTTAATAGTATGAATTATGTTGTTCAAGGAAGGTATCTTTTACCCTTTGCAATAGTTCCTCTAATAATTATTTGTTATTTAATGCTTAGAAATTTAAAAAGACTTCCTTTTGCAGTACTTCCACTTGCTATATATTTAGGATTAATTATATATATTCCATTTGATAACACTGCAAAAGCACTTTTTATTGTAGAGTATGTAATTTTAGTAGGATTTTTCTTTAAAAATTGGATTAGCAAAATATTTACAGCCTATGTAAATATGCCGCCAATTAGTGCTACACTATTATTTTTAGCTTTACAACTAACAAATGTAAGCACCATAGCATATTATTGTGGATTATTATATTTGGGATTATCAGTAATAGAAAAGTATATGAGAAATGTGATAGTCTATGTTTATAATAACAATGATGTTAAGAAGCTTCCTCTTAAGCAGATTAGAAAATTAAATGGATTTTATGCAGGAATATTTTTAGTAGTTTCGATTGTACTTGTAATAGCTGGTAGGATAATTGGATTAGATAGATATATGAATATGGCAATTCAAAGCTTTAAGGTATGGATGAATGGAAAGTATTTATTTAATGACATGGAATTTAATATAATTGAAGATAATGTAGAGGCAGGTGGTATTGACAATCAGGAATCAGAAATTTTAGGTCAAGGAAAAGGTGGCTTTAATATTTTTAATATTTTATTACCGTTACTTAAGATATTTTTATTAGTACTTGCTACACTAGTAATAGTTAAAATAGTTAAGGGGATTTTTAAGACTATAAAGAATAGTTATTACAAGGGAACAAGTGATATTGATAGTATATCTTATATTAATATTGATGAGGATGACTCATTTGAGAAGGTATCTAAAAAATCAGTATTCTTTAGAGGAAGGATGAATACAAGTGAAAAAATTCGGCACATATATTATAAGAAAATTTTAAAGCATAGCAAAAAGGAAGCTGATAAATTAGCTAGTATGACTCCTACAGAAATAACAACATATGCAATAAAGAAAAATACTGATAAAGAGAAGGAACTTACTATGCTATATGAAAAAGCTAGATATGGTAAAGATATTTGTAGTGAAAATGAATTGAATAAAATGAAGGAACTATAAAAAGTTATCGCTATTTTGCGATAGCTTTTTTATGTGTTATAATTATTATGCAAGAAGTGGAGGTGATTAGCAGTTAATAAAATATTAGAAAACTTTACAAAAACATAGAATTATATTCTAATTTTTATTATAATAGTTTTAGGAGGCGATTTCATTGAAATATTATTCAATAGGGCAGTTTGCTAAAGCTATTGGGAAAACT
>JALENK010000080.1 GCA_022767515.1 Clostridium sp. | reverse complement strand
CAGGGAGATATTTTATTCACATCTAATGATACTGCTGATGATTTGATTAAAAAATATGATTTTACACTTGCAGATAATAATAATTCAGTTTTTGTGACATTTAGTGATACTGGATTTGATTATGATAGGCAGGGTGAATTTTGTGATAGTTTGATGAATGTGTATGGAACACGTTTTTATGCAGAGCATATTCAAATTAATGAGGAAAAAGGGATGCTCTATTCTGAAGAGGGAAACTATAATTTAATTAGTATGTCCTTCTATGCAATATGTTTTGTTGTATTTATAACTATGGTCATATTTATTTATAATACAATAAGTATTGGTATGACAGAAAAAATTAGGCAGTATGGGATGCTAAGATGTATTGGAATAGATAATGCAGGATTATTAAAAATTATGATAACAGAGGAAATAATTTATACGATAGCGGGTATTGTTATTGGCTGTATTGGTGGAAGATTATTAAATGGTTTGATTGCTGATAATATTATAAGTTGCTTTGTGGATATTGAGTTTGCATCTTCTAATGAGGGTATAATTCCTTATATTATTACGATTTTAGCAACCTTTATTGCTGTAGGATTTGCATTTGTAAGTATATATTTAAAGATTGCAAAACAAAATCCAATAGAAATGCTTAGATTTTCAGAAAATATCATTGAACCTAAAAAGAAAAGTAAGTTTAAGAATGTTTTTGTTGAAATGGCGACTCGAAATATTATAAGAAACCGTTCTAAAAGTCGAATATTGATGACTACTATTTTGATTGCCTCACTTCTTGTAATAGTGATTGGAAATGTGATTACATCTATTAACTTTGATATTAATAAATCCTTAAGTGTAATAGCAAAAGTTGAGGTTTATTCAAATCTTGCTTCAAAAGAACATCCTTATATAGAACTTAAAGATTTAGAAATAGTCGCTAAGGATAGTAGTGTAGACAATGTGTATTGGCAAAGAGGAGAATCTGGCTATGAAGTTTTACACAATGGCAAGATTTTGGAAAATTATAGCTCTATTGTGGTTTACAGTGATGAACTTATGCATTATTTTCAAAAGTTCAATAATTTATCTTACACTAATGAAGCAGAAGAGGTTGCATATGTCTTATATAGTGAGCAAGAACCACAGATTAAAAATATTGAATTACACAAAAAAGAAGAGATTTATGGATGTCCTGATGCAGTAGATAGTGCAAATGTATCAGTGAATGCATGCGTAAAGGTATCACAGAGTACATTATGTGGAACTTCATATAATGCAGGTCCTTCCATCATAATTAGTGAAAGCTTAGCCAATCGTATTTTTGGAAAGGTTAGTGAATGTAGCAATGCATTTATATCATTGCATAGTTTAGATGGTGTTTCTTATGTAAGGAATCTACTTAATGTAGAGGATTATGAATACGTTAATCTTGAGGATCTTTCATCTGATGCACAACGTCAAGTTTTTGGAATGATGTATATGGCTTTTTATATGATGATTTCAGTTATACTTCTTTTAGTTTTTGTAATAAGTAATATTATTAAGTTTAATGTTTCGTTAAGAGCTAAAGAGATAGGAATGTTACGTAGTATTGGTGCAGAAAAAAGATGGGTGGTTCGTTATATGATATTGGAAATGATGATTATTGCAATTCGTGCTATTATTTTAGCAGTAGTTATAGCAACCCCAGTGTCTATCTATTTATATAATATTATTAATGATGAGATAGGAATAGGTATTGGAGGATTTTTGGTTGGAATTCCTGTAATTCTTGTAGGTGTATATTTGGTTTCTAAAATCTTGATTAAAAATAACTTAAAATCTGAAATAACAGAGATAATCAGAAATGAATAGGAGAGATTATATGAGCATAATTGAAGTAAAAGATTTGAGAAAATCTTATATAGATGGAGATGGTAAAAAAGAGGTTTTGAAGGGCATTACTTTTTCTGCTAAGGAGAATGAGTTTGTAGTAATTCTTGGAAAGAGTGGTTCTGGTAAGAGTACATTTATGAATATTCTTGGTGGGCTTGATAAAGCAGATGAGGGAACCATATTGATTGATGGACAGCCATTAGTAAATGGAACAGATAAAGAAATGTCACGTTATAGAAGAAATACCATAGGTTTTATATTTCAAAGTTTTAATTTGATACCAGTAATGAATGTATATGAAAACATAGTATTGCCACTTAGAATTGATGGAAAAAAGATTGAGGATTCCTATATAGATGATTTGCTAAATAATTTAGATATTATGGATAAGAAAAATAGTATGCCTATGAGGCTTTCAGGTGGTGAGCAGCAACGTGTTGCAATTGCACGTGCATTAGCAAATAAGCCACGTATTATTCTTGCAGATGAGCCTACTGGTAATTTAGATTCTGCCACAGGTGATAAAGTTTTAGAATTGCTTATTTCTGGTATAAGAAAGTATGGACAAACTTTAATTATGATAACACATAATGAAGAAATTGCTAATATGGCAGACAGAGTGGTATATATGAGAGAGGGACAACTACTTGATAAGTAAATTTTGATTATAAAAGAATAATTTTAGTGGTATACTAAATTTGTAACATCTTTTTTGAATAATATTAATTTGAGGTGATAATAAGTATGGGAGTATATTTTAATCCAAATAATGAAAGCTTTACACGAGCAAGAAATAGTCAGGTTTTTGTTGATAAAACAGGCTTGATTGAATATTTGAATAAAAGATTATCAACAGAAGAAAACTGTATTGGATTAAGCCATGCTAGACGTTTTGGAAAATCGCATGCTGCAGGAATGATTGATGCCTATTACAGTATGGGATGCGATTCAACTAAGCTTTTCGAGGATACTCAGATTGCTAAAAATAGTGATTTTAAAAACTATATGAACAAATATAACGTAATTCATATTGATATTTCCTCATTTTGGGATTCTTATAAGCATAATATCATTGAGAAGATCATTGAGTATATCTGTGATGACATAAGAGAAGTATATGGGAATAAAATAGATTATTCTAAAATGATTAATTTAATTCTTATGAGTGTCTATAGAATATCTAATATTCCTTTTGTCATTATCATTGATGAATGGGATTGCGTAATAAGAAACAGCAAGGACAAGGATTTGGTTCGCAGATATTTACAGTTTCTTCATTCACTGTTTAAATCAGAAGAATCAAAGGCATTTTTAGCATTGGCATATATTACAGGAATACTCCCAATTAAAAAAATAGAAGATGAATCAGCACTAAATAATTTTGATGAATATACTATGCTTAAATCAAAACCGATTACCCAATATTATGGGTTTACAGAAAATGAAGTGCAAACACTGTGTGAAAAGTATGATATGGATTTTGAAACAACAAAAGCTTGGTACAATGGATACTTGATTGATGGTGTTCATATGTATAATCCTAACTCGGTAGCTATGGCAATGAAGAAAAAGGATTTTGATTCCTACTGGAAAAACACTTCTTCTTTTGCATCTATTAATACATTTATCACTATGAATTATTCAGGATTAAAAGATGATATTATGACGATGATGTCAGGTGGAAAAGTTAGAGTGAATACAAATACATTTCAAAATGATTTTTCTACAGTAGCATCAAAGGATGATGCACTAACAGCACTTATTCATTTGGGATATTTAGGATATGATGCAGACAGGAAAAGTGCATACATTCCGAATTATGAGGTTGCAACAGCTTTTGAAGCGGCATTGCAAACTGGTGCATGGAGTGAAATTGCGAAGACAATTTCAAGATGTGATGAACTACTTATGGAAACAATTGATGGAAATGCAGACAAAGTAGCAGAAATCATTGAACTGGCACATGAAACCTACACATCAGTTTTAACCTATAATGATGAAAATTCCTTAAGCTGTGTTCTTACAATGGCATATTTTACGGCACCGGGATATTATAACGTGATACGTGAGTTGCCTGCCGGAAAAGGGTATGCAGATTTTGCGTTTATTCCAAGAGCTAATGCAGGATGGAGACCAGCAATGGTGGTGGAACTTAAATATAACCAATCAGCAGATACAGCCATTAAGCAGATTAAGGAAAGGAGATATCAAGGAGCATTATCAGGATATAGCGATAAGATTCTATTAGTTGGAATCAATTATGATGCAGAAGGTAACAATAAGAAACACCATACATGTGTCATAGAAGAATGGAAAGAATCATAAGCATTAGATTAGTAATAAAAGGAATTTATACTAACCTCAAAAAATAAGAAATAAGTGACAACGACCAAGTTGTCACTTATTTCTTTTGTATATTAATAAGGAGAATTTACACCTTACAGTCATAGTAACTAATTATTTTCTTCTATATTCATTAAGGCTTCGCCAAATCTTTGGAAATGCACAATTTCTCTTTCTCTTAGGAATTTTAAAATTTCTTTAATTTCTACTTCATCAGTAAGGTTTATTAAATTTTCATAGGTAGAACGTGCTTTTTGTTCAGCTGCTAAATCTTCATGTAAATCTGCTACTGGGTCTCCCTTTGCTTGGATATAGTTTGCAGTCCAGTTCATGCCGGATGCATTTTCATAAAATAGAGCTTTTCTATGGTCTACATAATGAGGGTCAAGCCCTGCTTCTTTAATTTCTTCAAGTGTAGCATTATCCATAAGCTGATAAACCATGCTTGCAATAATTTCAACATGCGCAAGTTCCTCTGTACCTATATCGGTAAGTAGTCCTTTTGTAACATTATTTGGCATGGTATATCTTTGGTCAAGATATCTTAAAGCTGCACTAAGCTCACCGTCTGGACCACCATATTGTGAAACTAAAAGCTTTGCCATTCTTATATCTTTGCATTTTAAGTTTACAGGATATTCTAAAGTTTTAACATAGCACCACATTATTTGCCCTCCTTGTTAGCTTCTTTTTCCCAAGGCCAAGGGCAGTCTAGATATTTATCCATTTTCTTAAGTTTAGAAAATCCAAAATTCATTAAAGGTTCAGAATTATTGGAGCTAGACGCAAGGCATTCACAAATTTTTGAAGAGATTAAATTATAATCCTCAATAGCTTCTTTTGAATTTGGATGGGTATCTATATAAAGATTTAAATCAACAGCATAAAAGATATATTTTCTTAATAAATCATTCATAGAAGCGTTCCTCCTTTTTATAAGGTTCATAAAGCTTCATAAAAATAGTACCAGCACACATTGCATCTGATAATGAAAATAAATCTTCATAGCTTTGAGATTTTATATATACTCGTGCATATTTACAATCTTTAGTTAAACATTTATTCATTAAATTATCTTCCTTTTTTAACACTCTTTGTTAAATATTATATGAAGGAATAAAAATGTTGTGAAAAATAAAAAAAAATATGACTTTTATATAAA
This sequence comes from Clostridium sp., assembly GCA_022767515.1. GTDB lineage: Bacteria > Bacillota > Clostridia > Clostridiales > Clostridiaceae > Clostridium. The sequence continues at coordinate 7,508 of JALENK010000080.1, read as the reverse complement.
AATATTGTAAACTATAATATGGGTCATAAAAACATAAAGAAAAAATAGAAAGGATAATGTTAATGAAGGGATTATTATCATTATTATTAAGTTCATTAATTGCAACTGGTGTGATATTAGGTTCAATATCAACTAATATAGATGCAGAAGATTTAGATGCAAGTCAAGGTGTTCAAAATATAAAACAACTTGAAAGTAGTGATGTATCGGCTGTTCAAAAAATAATTACAGATTATGAGAAGGAACTTGAAGAGAAGAACAAGCCAAAAGAAGAAGAAAATAAGGGAAATAATAATAAATTAGACTTTAAGAGTATATTTAAAAGAGATATGTTTATTGGAGATTCCCAATCTGAAGGTTTAAATTTATATGGTTTTTTAAATGATTCCTCTGTATGTGCACAAAAAGGTAGAAGTCTTTATTCTGCAATGGATACAGTTCCTACAGTAAAGAATGCTAATCCAGAAAATATATTTATTTTATTTGGATTAAATGATTTAATAGCATTTCCGAATTTAAATGATTTAAGAGATAAATATGAGGAATTTGTTAAAGCATTAAAAAGGGAACTTCCAGATGCTAAGATATATGTTAATTCAATGCTTGAAGCAAGAAGTGATGCTATAGCTAGGCAGCCAGCTTTAAGCCTTGATAGAAATGCTAAGGGAAATGATTTGATTAAAGAAATGTGTAGTAAAAATGGTGTGGAATTTGTGGACATAAGGTACATATTTAGAGAGAATCCTAGTCTTTACGAGGGAGATGGTATGCATTGTAAGCCTGATTTTTATAAGGTATGGCTAACAAAGCTTAAGACTATAAAAGAGGAGGTAGAATAATGCATAAAAAAACACGATTTTTAGTTCTAATAGTATTTATTATGACTGCATTTGTGCTATTTGGAAGAAATACTACATATAAAGATGTGCCATTAAGTGAAATAGAAACAAAGGTTATGACAAAGGCAGACAGTTCAAAATTTAAAAAAGCAGATTCAAAATCATTGAAGAGATATATAGGATTAAATGAAAAAGATTATTCTGAAGTAGTTTATTTAATGCCAAGTTCTACTATGGAAGTATCTGAATTACTTATTGTAAAGGTGAAAAATAAAGCACAGGCAGATGCTATTGAAAGTGCAGTTAATAATAGAGTAGAAACTCAAGAAAATAGTTTTAAAGACTATGCACCAGAGCAGTATGCAGTACTTCAAAACAGTTCAGTTCTAATTAAAGGAAATTATGTGTTTTATGTGGTTTCTGATAATGTAGAAGATATGAAAAATGAATTTTTGGATACAATTAAATAGGAGGGGTATAGATAAATGATATTTAGTAGTGTTTTATTTCTTTTTTACTTTTTACCTATAGTATTATTTGTTTACTATATTTCACCTAAGAAAATTAAGAACTTTATTTTATTAGTTGCCAGCTTAGTTTTCTATGCATGGGGTGAACCTACATATATAGTTTTAATGATATTTACAATTGTGCTTAATTATCATATGGCACTTGTTATTAGTGAAAGTAAATCACAGAGTAAGAGAAAGAGAGTTTTAGTTGAAGCTATAGTTATTGATTTATTGATACTTGGTTACTTTAAATATTATGGTTTCTTTATAGATAGTATAAATAGCATTTTCTCAACTAATATTGAGGTTAAACAGCTGGCACTTCCAGTAGGTATATCATTTTATACGTTCCAAACTCTTTCATATGTAATTGATGTATATTGGAAAAAGGTTAATGTACAGAAAAATATTATTACATTTGGAACATATATTGCAATGTTTCCACAATTAATTGCAGGACCTATAGTTAAATATTCAGATGTTGAAAAGCAAATGGTTAAGAGACCAATTAATATGGACAATTTTGGACTTGGTGCTGAAAGATTTATATTAGGTCTTGGTAAGAAGGTATTACTTGCTAATAATATAGGTATGCTTTGGGATACAATCTCAGCAACAGATTTAAGTCAGTTGTCAGTTTTATCTGCTTGGCTTGGTATGATAGCTTATACATTCCAAATCTACTTTGATTTTAGTGGGTATTCAGATATGGCAATTGGACTTGGAAGAATGCTTGGTTTTAAATTTATGGAGAACTTTAATTATCCATACATAGCAGATAGTGTTACTGATTTTTGGAGAAGGTGGCATATATCTTTAAGTACTTGGTTTAGAGAATATGTTTATATTCCACTTGGAGGAAATAGGGTAGGTGTAGCTAAGCATATTAGAAATTTATTAATTGTATGGGCACTTACAGGATTCTGGCATGGTGCAAGCTATAATTTCTTAATGTGGGGATTATATTATGGAGTTTTATTAATCATTGAAAAATATGCTTTAGGTAAGGTGCTTAATAAATTACCTCATGTAGTAAGATGGCTATATACAATTCTTATTGTAATGATAGGCTGGATATTCTTTGCAGCACCAGATTTGTCATGGGCAGTAGATTATATTAAGGTATTATTTGGTTCTAATGGAGTATTCTGTGATGCAACATCATTATATTATTTAGAATCAAACTTCTTATTGCTATTAATTTTAAGTATTTCAGCAACCCCTGCTCTTAAATATATTTTTGATTGGCTTAAGGGACAAAAATCAGGTGGAATTCTTATATCTATAGTTATACAAATAGCTATACTTGTATTAGCGACAGCATTCTTAGTAAATGCAAGCTATAACCCATTCTTATACTTTAGATTTTAGAGGTGTTAAATTTGAAAAAAGCATATTATAGAATACTTGGAATTTTATTTGGTTTTTTCATATTTGGCTTTTATTTAGCTAATATGATTGCAAAGGATACGACTTTTTCAGATTTAGAAAATAGAGTATTAGCTCAGAAACCAAAATTTTCAATGGATAATTTACTAGAAGGTAGATTTACAGAAAAGTATGAAACATATATTAATGACCAATTTGTATTAAGAAATAATTTTGTTTCATTAAAATCATCAGTTGATGATGCACTTGGTAAAGTGGAGAATAACGGAATATATAAAGGAAAAGATGATTATTTATTAGAGGGCTTTAAGGTGCCTGACCAAGAATTAGTTAATGAGAATATAGAAGCCATTAATAAATTCACTAAAAAGCATAAGGATATTAAATCATATTTTTTGCTTGCACCTACATCTTCAGCAGTGTTAAAATCAAATATGCCTAATAATGTTCCGTATGTTGACCAGCTAGATTATATGAATGATTTTGGTTCAAAATTAGTTGATGTAAAATATATAAATCCATATGCTACTTTATTTACAAATAAGGATGAATATATTTACTATAAGACAGACCATCACTGGACAACTATGGGGGCATATTATGCATATACAGATTTATGTTCTGCACTTAAAATAAAGGCAAAGACATTAGATGATTATGATAAGAACCTTGTGTCAACACAGTTTTATGGAACATATTTTTCTAAGGCCTTATTTAAAAGAGATAAGGGTGATGACATATATGTTTTTACTCCAAAGGATAAAAATGATAGATATATTGTAGAATATGTTGAAGAAAAAGAAAAAAATACTTCAATGTATGCATCAGAGTACTTAGAAAAAAGAGATAAGTATGGAATGTTTTTAAAGGGAAATCATCCTTTAGTTAGAATAACAACTACAGCAAAGCTTGAAAAGAAGAAGAAAATTCTTATATTTAAGGATTCTTATGCAAATTCCTTTGTACCATTCTTAACAAGTCATTATACAGATATAACTTTAGTAGACCCACGTTATTATTATGGTAATATAGAGGACTTAATAAAACAAGATGGATATGACGAGATATTATATTTATATAATGCAGGTACATTTTTCACAGATAATTCACTAAGTACTGTCTTAAATAATGAATAAATAGAATGTCGTTTTTTGTACTATAAAAGTATAAAAAACGACATTTTTTTTAATTCATAAAATGTTTACATTTTATAAATAACTAATCTAATTAAATTATGATAGAATATATTTAACAAATAATATACAAATATATAGTAAAGGATATGGTAAAGATGAGAAAGAAATTAAGTATATTTATTTTATTTACTATGTGCTTATCACTTTTATTATGTGGCTGTACAAGTGAAGAAGATAAAGCAAAAGTTTATTATTTAAATTTCAAACCAGAAGTTGCAGGTATTTGGGAAGAAATAGCAGAGAAGTATACAGAGGAGACAGGGGTTGAAATGAAGGTTTTAACTGCTGCAAGTGGAATATATGAACAGACATTAAAGGCAGAGGTAGGTAAGAAAGATTGTCCAACATTGTTTCAAATTAATGGACCTATAGGATATCAAGAATGGAAGAAGTTCTGTGTCGATTTAAAGGATACAGGTCTTTATGATATGTTACTTGATAAAAATTTAGCTGTTGAAAGTGAAGGCGGAGTATATGGTATTCCTTATGTAGTTGAAGGCTATGGAATAATTTATAATGATGATATTATGAAAAAATATTTTGCACTTCCAGATAAGAGTGTATCTATATATGATGCAAAAGAAATTAATAATTTTGAAACTTTAAAGGCTGTTGTTGAGGATATGACAAAGCACAAATCAGAGTTAGGTATTGATGGGGTATTTGCTTCAACATCTTTAGGAAGTGGAGAAGATTGGCGTTGGACTACGCATTTAGCTAATTTGCCAATTTATTATGAATATACTGATAAAGGAATTTCAGATAGTGATACAATAGACTTCAGTTATCAGCAGAATTTTAAAAATATTTTTGATTTATATATAAATAATTCGTGTTCTGGAGTTAATGAACTTGGTAAAAAAACGGTTGCAAATTCAATGGAGGAGTTTGCTACTGGAAAGGTTGCTATGGTGCAAAATGGTAACTGGGCATGGTCGCAGATTTCAGGAGTTAAAGGTAATATAGTTAAAGAAGATGATGTGAAGTTTTTGCCAATTTATACAGGAGTTAAGGGCGAAGAGAATCAAGGTCTATGTATAGGAACAGAGAATTATTTCTGTGTAAATTCAAAAGTATCAGAAAAGAATCAAAAAGCTACAATAGATTTTATTAAATGGTTATTTACATCAGATATTGGTAAGGATTATGTAACAAATAAATTAGGATTTATTGCTCCATTTAATACTTTTTCAGATGAAGAAAAACCAAAGGATCCTTTAGCAAGGGAAGTATTATCTTATATGGCAAATGATAAATTGACTACAGTTCAATGGAACTTTACAGCATTTCCAAGCGTTGGTTTTAAAGATAATCTAGGTTCTAATTTGTTGAAATATGCAAATAATGAAGTGGATTGGGAGCTGTTGCTTGAGGATACTAAGGCTGATTGGGCTTCAAATAAAGGGGGCGCTAAAGAATGAGTAAAGTTAAAGGAAAAATGACAATAAAAATAAAAATATCTATATTAATGCTTACTTGTATGATTTTCTTAATGGGAACAATACTTTTAGTTGTAAATATTGTAAATAGGAAAAATATAGTTAAAATTTGTGAAGGGTATTTATATGATACTTGTATAACAGCATCAGATACACTTTATCAAAGCTTCTTTTCAGATACTGAAAGAATTGATATGACTGTAAGACTTCAATATATATTAAATGGAGTTGGAATAGATACTATGAAGTCTAGTAGTGCTTATCTTGTTGATGGGGAAGGGAATTATTTATACCATAAGGATAAAAATAAAATAGGAACAAAGATAGAATCTAATCCTGTTATTCAGAATGTATTAGATAATTTAAAGAAGGGAGATATCACTATTGCTGATGTAGTTCAATCTGAAGTAGATGGCGAAAGTAAATATATTTCATATATATGTACAGTAAATGATTGGGTATTATTTGTAATGGCAGACGAAAGTGATGTTATGCAGCCAATTACCTCAATTAATATTTTATGTACAATAATTGGAATAGTTTTACTAGCTGTATGTATCATAATTGCACTTATTATTATTTCTAAATTTGTGTCACCAATAAAATCAGCAACAAAGGTAATTAATAGTATTTCAAATTTTGATTTATCAGATGATACTACTATACCAGAAACAAATGATGAAATTGGAGTTATGTCACAAGCTATTAGACATATGAAGGTAAATTTGAAGGATATAATTTCAAAACTTCAAGATATATCTACAAGACTTGTTGAAGACTCAAATGAATTAAATGTAATATCTGAAGAAGTAAACAATGCTTCTACTGATAATTCAGCAACTACTGAACAGCTTGCAGCAGGGATGGATGAAACATCTAATGCAACTACAAGAATAAGTGAGAAAATTACTAGTATTAAAGAGAACATAGTTAACGTTACAGATAAAATTAGTAATGGTACTAACATAACAAAGAAGGTTATTGATAAGACAAAGAGTATAAATGATAGAACATCAGATGCAAGTAGTAAAATGCTTGAGGTATATTCTGAAATTAAAGAAATATCAAACGAAGCGATTGAAAAAGCTAAGGGTGTTGATAAAATTAATGAATTGACAGTTTCTATTCAGGATATAGCAAGTCAGACAAATTTATTATCATTAAATGCATCTATTGAAGCTGCAAGAGCTGGTGAAGCTGGAAAGGGCTTTGCTGTTGTTGCAACAGAAATTGGACAGCTTGCTGAGCAATCATCTTCAACTATCAATGATATTAATGTAATAGTGGAAGAGGTTAATAATTCAGTAGGAACATTGACAAACTGTTTAATGCAATTATTAGATTTACTTGATAAGAAGGTAACTAAGGACTACAATGACTTTACTAATTCTTGTAATGAATATAGTTCATCTAATAATGAAATAGAAAAATTTATGCTTGAAGCAAACAATGAAGCTAATGCTTTAAAGAAGAGTGTAGAAGAAATTACTATGACTATGGAAGGTATAGAATCTACAATAAAGGAATCTGCTGATGGAGTAAGTAATATTGCAGAAAAAACTTATGATGTCGTTGAGCAAACTAACAAGACTTATGAATTGACAGAAAATTGTATGAAGTCAGCTAATGCATTAGAAGAAATAATAGCAAGATTTAAGCTTTAGTATTCAAAAAATGAGCAACTAATTTTAGTTGCTTATTTTTTTGCCTATAATTGTTTCGATATTCTTAGATTTAGATTATAGCAATATGAGTTAATCTCCAACTACTGCGGGAACTATGGATTTTGCAAAGTTTGGACTTGTAATAAGCATGATATTAATGCCGAATCAAAAAATGATGATAAAGGCATGTTTTTCCTTTGTATTTGCATTTATAGGCTCATGGATTTTTATGTACATCTGTTAATGCTTATTTTCAAGGGTCATTTTCGACAGTAATTAAAGGCAGATATGAACTTTTATATATTTGTATACCCATGAGAGTACTTGAATTTATTTATGCTAATAAATTTACCATAGCTAAGATGGGGCAGGATTTTTCAAAAAATTTAGGCTTAAACTACCATAAAGTAGTTAATCTTGGGCTTATAGTAGTTTCATGCATTTCTGGATTAACCCTTGTAATGGTTGG